>CAMNIA010000037.1 GCA_946540105.1 uncultured Prevotella sp.
GATTTGCATTATCTTTGCAAAGATATTAACAAAAACACTGTTATGAACCTTGTAGAACGATTTCTAAATTATACCACGTTTGACACACAGTCGGCCGAGGACAGCCAGACGGTGCCAAGCACAAG
The DNA here is from genome assembly GCA_946540105.1 of uncultured Prevotella sp. GTDB lineage: Bacteria > Bacteroidota > Bacteroidia > Bacteroidales > Bacteroidaceae > Prevotella. The sequence goes on from CAMNIA010000037.1 coordinate 126, forward strand.
TAAGCAACTGGTCTTTGCCGAATACCTGAAGAAGGAGTTGGAGCGCGAAGGTCTGGACAACGTAGAGATGGATGAGAAGGGCTATATCTATGCCACACTGGAAGCCAACATCAAAGATGACGTACCCGTCATTGGTTTCATTTCTCACTACGACACGTCACCTGACTGTTCGGGTGCCGACATCAAGCCGCGCATCGTGACACACTATGACGGTGGGGAGATAGTCTTGAGTGGTGAATTGCCAAATGCCATCGTGATGTCACCCGAGAAGTTTCCCGAACTGCTGCAGCACGTGGGCGAAGACCTCATCGTGACCGACGGGCATACGCTGTTGGGTGCCGATGACAAGGCAGGCATTGCTGAGATAGTGCAGGCTATGAAGTATCTGCAGGAGCACCCCGACATCAAGCATGGCAAGATCCGCATTGCCTTCAACCCCGATGAGGAGATTGGCATGGGGGCCCATCACTTCGATGTCGAGAAGTTCGGCTGTGAGTGGGCTTACACGATGGACGGCGGCGATGTCGGCGAACTGGAGTTTGAGAACTTCAATGCCGCTGCTGCCAAGGTCGCCATCAAGGGTGTCAGCGTGCATCCTGGCTATGCCAAGGGCAAGATGGTGAATGCCAACGCGCTGGCTGCCGAGTTTGCCATGTTGCTGCCCGCTGACGAGACGCCTGAGAGGACAGAGGGCTATCAGGGGTTCTACCACCTGCTGGGCATCACGTCGAATATAGAGCAGGCAAAGCTGAGCTACATCATCCGCGACCACAGCCGCGAGCGCTTCGAGGACCGCAAGCGCTTCATCATGCGCTGTGCCGAGCAGATGAACGAGAAGTACGGCGAGGGCACCGTGGAGTGCACCGTCACCGACCAGTACTATAACATGAAGGAGAAGATTGAACCCGACGCGATGCATGTCATCGACCTGGTGCTGAAAGCCATGCAGGAAGTAGGCGTAGCCCCAAAGGTGAAACCCATTCGCGGCGGCACGGACGGCGCCCAACTGTCGTTCAAGGGACTGCCCTGCCCCAACATCTTTGCCGGCGGCATCAACTTCCACGGACCTTATGAGTTCGTACCCATCCAGTCAATGGAGAAAGCCATGCAGGTCATCGTGAAAATTTGTGATCTAGTAGGAGGATACAATGGCTGAACTACCTACTATGGTGCAAGACTTGGCGCTGATACTGGGCGTTGCAGGTATTGTTACACTGATTTTCAAGAAGTTAAAACAGCCACTGGTGCTGGGATACATCGTTGCAGGCTTTCTGGTATCACCCCACATGCCCTATACGGCATCGGTGGCTGATATGAAAAGCGTCCACCTATGGGCTGACATCGGAGTGATGTTCCTGTTGTTCTCGCTGGGTCTGGACTTCTCGTTCAAGAAAATCCTGAAGATGGGTGCCTCGCCCGTCATTTCGACAATTACGATTATCTTCTGCATGTCGATGCTGGGAGTACTGGCTGGTCATGCCTTTGGCTGGGGGAGGATGGACTGCATCTTCCTGGGTGGTATGCTCGCCATGAGTTCAACGACCATCATCTATAAGGCTTTCGATGACTTAGGGCTGCGCCAGCAGCAGTTTGCAGGACTGGTGATGTCGGTACTTATCTTGGAGGACATTTTGGCTATTGTGATGATGGTGATGCTGAGTGCGATAGCCAGTGGAAGCAGTCCTGACGGCAGTAAGATGATAGGGTCGATAGTGAGCATTGTCTTCTTCCTGGTGCTATGGCTGGTGGTGGGAATCTTTGCCGTTCCGCTGTTTCTGCGCCGTGTGCGACGGTTGATCAACAACGAGGTGATGCTCATCGTATCGCTGGGCATGTGTTGCGCTATGGCAGTATTCTCGGCAAAGGTAGGTTTCTCGTCAGCTTTTGGTGCGTTCATCATGGGTAGTATCTTAGCGGAGACGGTAGAGGCGGAAAAGATAGAGAAGTTGGTGGAACCGGTGAAGAACCTCTTCGGTGCCATCTTCTTCGTATCTGTCGGTATGCTGGTAGACCCGGAAATACTGATAAACTATGCCCCAGCCATTGCTGCATTGGTTCTTACGATACTGGTTGGACAGGCTGTATTTGGTTCGTTTGCATTTATGCTGGGCGGTGAGAGTCTGAAGTCAGCCATGCGCTGCGGCTTCTCTATGGCACAGATTGGAGAATTCTCGTTCATCATCGCCTCGCTGGGATTGTCACTAGGGGTCATCAGCGACTTCCTCTACCCTGTAGTGGTAGCAGTCTCTGTCATCACGACATTCCTGACACCGTACATGATACGGCTCGCAACGCCCGCCTATAACGCACTGGAGCACCAGCTGCCCTCGCGACTCATCACGTCATTGAACCAGTTGACCATGAGCAGGCCGAACTCGCAGAAAGAAAACCTATGGCGGCGGCTCCTGTCACAGATGGCGATAAACACGCTGGTGTACAGCATACTCTCGACGGCCGTTATTGCACTGATGTTTACGTTCTTCCTTCCCTTTATGCATCAGGTGCTGCCTGGCTGGGACCTGCACTGGTATGCCAATGCCATCACTGGTGTCATCACGGTACTTATCATATCACCATTCCTAAGGGCTATGGTGATGAAGAAGAACCGTTCAGAAGAGTGGCGGACACTGTGGGAAGAAAGCAACCGCAACCGGCTGCCTCTACTGTTTACGATACTGGTAAGAGGGGTCATTGCCGTCGGTTTCATCTTCAGCATTTGTAACCATTTAAGTCACTTTACCAATGCCATCATGATAACCATCGGAGTCGTTGCCGTCATTGTCATGATATTCTCGCGAAGTGTGAAGCGGCGTAGCATCTTGTTGGAACGACTCTTCATCAACAACCTGCGCTCGCGCGACATTGAGGCTCAGGTTCATGGAAAGAAACGCCCGTTGTACGAGGGTAAGCTATTGGACCGCGACATACATATTGCTGATTTTGAAGTACCCGCGAACTCACTGTGGATGGGCAGTACGCTGAAGAGTCTGAACTTGGGAAAGAAATACGGAGTGCACATCAGCAGCATCTTGCGAGGAGGTTTCAGGCTGAACATTCCTAATGGTGACTACCTGATATACCCCTGTGACCGTCTGCAAGTGATAGGAAGCGATGAGCAACTGTCGAAATTCCAACAGGCGCTGAATACAGAAGTCATACAAGACGACCTTACGGTAGAGAACCGCGAGATGAAATTGCGCCAGCTCATTATAGGCAGCAACAGTCCCTTTATCGGCAAGACGCTGCAAGAGAGCGGCATTCGCGACATCTACAGCTGTATGGTAGTAGGACTAGAAGAAGGAAAGGAGAACCTTTCGCCAGTGCCAGCGAGCCGTCGTTTCCAAGAAGGAGACATCATCTGGCTGGTAGGTGAGGAAGAATCGCTGAAAGCACTGTTTGAGGTCTGAAGGTTGGAGGTTGTGAGGTTGTGAGGTTGTAAGGTTGAAGCAACCATCAATACCACTTTATCGTGCTGGAATAGCTGCTGCGCTTATCGTACTTCAGGGCATCGGTCAGGGTAGCGGCATTGCAGCGGAAAGAGAAGTTGTAGCTGGTATAGGGACTAAGCACAACAGAGCACGACATGTTGAAGCAATGCAAGTCGCGCGACAGAGATGCCGTTGTCATAGAGACCTTCTTAGCCTCGAAGTCATAGCCTGACGAGAATGAAATATTCCATCCGTCAGAGATACGGATATTGCCGCTGAAGTTCAGGTTCTGCGTAATTTTGTACGGGTAGCGCATCTTATCGTAGTTGAAGTTTCCACCGGTATTCTCGCGAAGCGTAATGCCATAACCTATGCTGAGTGACCAGGGAACAGAGAAGAGCATATATCCGTCTTCGTCGGTCTCAGCCAGTCCCCCTGTTTCGCGTTTAGCACCATGCTTGCCGGCTTCCATCTTGTCATCAAGATTGGTATCATTACCCGTATCATACTTCTCTTGCTGCGTTTTCTCATCAGACTTGTCGACCTTCTCACCCCGCAGCCATTTAAAGAAATTAGCAACCTTCTTGTTATTGAGCGTGTAGGAGAGATTCTGAGAAGCCCCTTGAAAGCGACCAAAACGCCCTCGGCTATACTCAGTATGATTACCGACATACGGTCGGCCGTTTTCATCCAAGTCATAGGCGTAAGTAGCGAAGACGGCATTCATGTTAAAAGTATAACTCTTTGACAGTTTCAGGCGCAAACGCGTAGACAGGTCACTCCAGGGTTTCTCCTTGGCAGCGAGGTTGTAACTCATGTTTGCACCCAGTTCGTCAATGATGCTAATCTTCTTCAGTCCTGTCGAGTCAGCATCACTTTTTATCTTCATCTCAATATTATTAGAAATGTCAACGGTGATGGAGCCAGACTTCTGCCCAGGCACGCCATACGGCTGTCCGTTGAAGGGTGAATACTCGACTAACGAGACATTGCCGTTAGCATCCGTCTTCTGGTAACTCTCATAATATCCGTATCGGCTCGCCGTAAAATCAGGAGAGTAGCGAAACGACACGGTAGGTTTGAAGACATGGCGTATGGCCTGAATCTTCTCACCAAACAACTTCCTGTTAGGAACATAGAAGCCATAAAGCGTAGTGTTTGCCTCGAGATTGAAATTCCAGTCATAAACGTTATAGAAGCCCGATACGGTATCAACCACTTCCTTTTGGCTTGCCACATCCCATGAACGCATACGTTTCTGGGTGTACATACGGTCGGTAAAGTTAATGGACGGATTCAGACTCAGATAGTTGAACAAGGTAAAGTTAGCACCAATAGGAATGGTATGTTGCATACCATTTTGCCAGTCTTTACTCAAACTGGAGTGCATCAACTTGTTTTCCTTGGTATTGATAGAATTCTTCATCACACCAGTATAACTCACGAAAATCTTCTCATACCACTTCTCTTTCCCAACCATTTTCTTGCGGCGGAAAGGATAAAAGCGAGAGACTGTAACGCTGAGGTTTGGTAAAGTCATCGCTATAGAAGAGTCACGCATGTTCTGGCTAATGTCAAAACCTGAAGTAATTCTCATTCCCAGACTGGAGAAGCCTGTTGAATAATTCACAGAGCTGGTACGTGTCGACTGTGTCAGCGCCTGTGGGTTATACATGGACGTAAGGTTATTCTGCTCATAGCTGGTGGTGGCAAAGTTTACGCTGGCAGACAAGCTGCTATAAGGATTCGCCTTGGAATCCTGATGGTGTGACCACTGCACTTTAAAGCTGGTAGTCTTATTATAATCCTGCATATTTTTCTCACCAGTTATCGAATTCTGATAGCTCACCAAGAAGCTACCACCATATTTATAGCGCTTCTGGTAAGAGGAGGCAGCATTAAGAGCCCACGAACCCTTGGTATAGATTTCGCCCGTCAGTTTCAAATCCATCTTATCACTGATGGCAAAATACCAACCACCATCACGCAAATAGAAGCCTCGGCTTTGCTCGTCACCGTAAGTCGGCATAATGAGTCCGCTGGAGTAACTCTTGGTAAAGGGGAAAAATCCATAAGGGATGGCTAGAGGTAATGGTACGTCGGCAACGACTAAGTAGGTAGGACCAAATACCACGTTCTTACCTGGACGGACTTTGGCACGTGACATGGCAAAATAGAAGTCGGGATGTGGCTGGTCACAAGTCGTATATCGACCGTGTTGAAGGAACATCTCGCCAGAAGGAATACGCTTGGCAGTCTGCGCTGTCATATAACCATCCTCCTGTTGCGTATAAACATCGCTGATGAGACCTTTCTTTGTCTTAAAGTTGAATGCGATGGTATCATTCTCGTAAGTATCATCACCCATTTTAAAAACAGGTGTGCCAAATTTCTGCCCTGTAGAATCCCGTGAACCCGTTGCATGAACAAGACTTGAATCCAGCGTCATGTAAATCTGATCGCTCTCTAAGTCCATATCTTGATATGTCACATGTGACTTTCCATACAGATGAGCCATGCCCGATGCCGCCTCGTATGTCAGCGAGTCTTCTGCCGAATACACGACTGGTGCATCAATACCATTTTTCCTGTTTCGGTTTATCGAGTCAGCTGCCAAAGAATCATCAACGGCTCTATTGCGCAGCCAGATGGCCTTGTGCAGAGAGTCCATACCGATGGTGTCGCGAGCTAGCGAGTCCAGCAGAGCTGATTTGTGAGCTGAATCAGCAGGAGCCTTTACCCCTACTGCCACGCTGCTGTCAATTGGTACGGTGCTGTCAGAGACGGCAACGCTGTCACGCACTTCCCCATTCCAAGGAAAGCGTAAAAGCGGCATCTCCGCCATTGCGAACACGATGACGAAGAGGAGCAAAAATATGAGCGTTTTTCTTCTCACGGCTGCAAAGGTACAAAATAATTGAGAATTGGCAATTGATAATTGACAATTTTACGAATTATTCAAAGATTTTTGCCCACTGCAGGAACTTTTCCACACCAGCTGCCCCGAACTTCTCCAAACTCTGGGCTGTCTCTAAGACGGTGCGCACATGGTCGGGTGAGGACTTGGAATAGAACTTATCGGCATAACACACAATCTGTTCCTCTAAAGTCTCTGGCTCAAACCCAGGCAGTCCAGTTCCCGTGTGCCGCTCTGCCACACGGGCATGACGGGGGAAGCCCTCTTTACGCAGGATATCTGCCCCTAAAGGTCCATGCTTGATATAAGGCTCTGTGCCATGACAGTGAATGGATGGTGCGTCACAAAGGAAGATTCCTATGTCGTGCAACATTGCCGCTTCTTCCAGAAACTGCACGTCAACAGGCAATTCCTTGTGTTTTCTCACAATCTGCAGGCAGCGGTCGGCCACTTGACGGCTATGGGTCAGTAAAACCCTGCGGAGTGCGTCATCCGCAGGGTAATACTTATCTATGATAGCTTGATAGTCCACTGATTACGGGTCATTTGTCACTTCTTTCTATCCAGCCCAGGTTATCACCACGGCGTACCTTGGCACCTTGCTTGGCGCTTACTTCTACGAGTTTTCCACCCAGACAAGCCGGAATGGGGACAATCTCACCCCATGGAGCCTGGATATAGCAGAAGGTGTCACCCTCTTTGTACTCCCTGCCGATAAATGGTTCCAGACAAGGCTCACAAGCTCCCTCGCCCGAGAACTCATAGTATACTTGTCCGGCAATAGGAGCCGTCAGTGCGTCAGCTTTGGCATGTTTGAAGGCAGCCAGTTCTTCCGGTTTCATCTTCGAACCGCCCAATTTGGCATCCTTCGCCTTCTGAATGTCAGCCAGCAGTTGCTTCTTAGCCTGACCACTCTTGAACGGACGGTATTGCTCAGGATGCATCGCCAACTCGAAAAGCTCTTCGTTGTCCTGTCCGTAGTCCCAACCGTTCTCGTCCATTTCTTTCTTGAAACCTTCAAGGGCATTGGGGATAAGTGTATGCGGGTCGGCTGTGGTAAACTCACGCTTTTGTTTCTTTGCCAGTTCAATGAATTCTGAATCAATGGTTCCAGGAACCTTTCCGCTCTTGCCAAGAATCATACCCCAAATGGCATCATCCATCATGACATAACGTCCCTTGCCCTGTTCTATTGTCAGTAAGTTCATCAACGCGATGTTCTTCGTATACTGTGAGAACGGTGTTACCAATGGAGGATATCCCACCTTCGGCCACACATACTCTACCTCGTTGAACAACTTCACCAGCATATCATCCATTGACAGCGTGGACTCGCCTTTCTTCTCCCGCAGCTTGTTGATCATGGTTTGAATAGGGCCCAGGTCGGCCATCATCGAACCCATCATTCCTCCTGGCAGGCCGCAGCCCAACAAAAGGCTCGACATATGCTTATTCGACGGATTGATAAAGAGACCCAACCAGTCATCAATAAACTCCTGTGTCAAACTACGTGCCTGCATGTAAGCATTCATATTGATATCTGCCACTTCGAAGCCTTCGTTCTTCAGCATCGACTGCACCGAAATGATATCAGGATGCACCTTACCCCACGAAAGTGGCTCAATGGCTGTATCTATAATATCTGCGCCATTGTTACACACTTCCAGGATTGATGCCATCGAAAGACCGGGTCCTGAGTGCCCGTGATACTGAATTACAATGTCAGGATGCTTTGTCTTGATGCTCTTAGTCAGCGCACCCAACAGGGCGGGCTGTCCGATACCTGCCATATCCTTTAAGCAGATCTCCTCGGCACCGGCAGCAATCACCTCATCGGCAATCTTTGTATAGTAATCAACCGTATGAACAGGACTTGTGGTGATACACAACGTAGCCTGAGGAATCATCCCTGCAGCCTTAGCCCACTTGATGGATGGAATGATATTCCGAGTGTCGTTCAAGCCGCAGAAAATACGTGTAATGTCCACGCCCTGAGCTTTCTTTACCTTGTACATCAACTCGCGGACATCATCGGGAACAGGATACATTCGCAACGCATTGAGACCGCGATCCAACATGTGGGTCTGAATGCCAACCTCATTGAAAGGCTTACAAAATGCGCGAACAGCCTGATTAGGATTCTCACCGGCCATAAGGTTTACCTGCTCAAAGGCACCGCCATTGGTTTCTACACGTGAAAAGCATCCCATATCAATAATTACAGGGGCAATACGTTCTAACTGATCTTTACGCGGTTGGAACTTTCCTGACGACTGCCACATATCGCGGTAGACGAGGCTGAACTTGATTTTCTTTTTCATACAATAGTAATAAGGTCTTTTCTTGAATCTTCTTGCAAAGGTAATAAAATAAGTGCAAAGAGAAAAACGAAAAGTAAAAAAAATGCTACTGAATATGTTTTTTTCATTTTTTCTTCGTACTTTTGCACACAATATGCAAAACTACACGAAATGAAAGCGCCATTATACCTCATTTTGGTCATCCTCATTATGACTGCCTGCGGTCATAAACAACAACCCAAACAGGCCAAGGGGCAAGATTACGAACCGCTGACTACACAGGAAAATACACCTGGAGACTCGGCACTCTATGGTCTGGCTTGCGACGGATGTACAGATTCGGTTCTCGTTTTTCTTCCGTATTCTGGTGGCGGACTCGACACCTTCGACATCATCACTGCTCACCAGCAACACCGCATCTACGGGCGTCCCCATATTGGAGACGAGTTGGCTGTCATTCCTAATCCCGAAGATAAGGATGAAGCGTTAATAGTCATCAACATGGAGACGTTAAGAGGCATGTGGTGTTATATGGTTAGCCCGACCATGCGTACTCCTGAAAACATGCCCAAACGAATGCAGCGCCGCATGCTGGAGCGTATCCCCGACTCTATCAGGAAGTTAATGATGACACCCCGTGAATACTCCCTGAAACTGAAACGCGACAACAGCGTCCAGGTTCGCGGCGGTCAATATCGCCAAACGACTACCGATGATATGTCCCCTGTGGAGTATCCTGCTGTTAAACGCTATACCGAATGGCATCTTTTTAACGGCAGGCTTGTACTAAAGGCTGATACTATCAGCGGTTTCAGCAAAGAGGGTGACAAACCTTCGGTTGACACGGCCGACATCATACTGTTGATGGACGACTCACTGGTACTGCGCTATCCTACCGGAACCCAGCCATACTACAAAAAGATGGAATCAGAACTAAATGACTCATATCATAAAAAATAACAACAATGAAAAAACTAATGATTTTAGCCATCGCCATGATGGTATCATTTTCTGCCAGTGCCCAGATAGAAGAAGGCAACTGGTATGTTACTCCAAAGGCTGGTATTAGCATTGCTGACTTAACGGGTAAATTATACGACCCCAGTAAGGCAGAAGGAACTTACGATGCCACCCTACGTCCCCTCACCACCTTTACCGTTGGTGCTGACTTCCTATATGCTGCCAACGATAATTTGGGCGTGTCGTTTGGACTTTCTTATGCGCGTCAGGGTGCCAAGACGCAAGATGACCTGTTTCGTGTGTCATTGGACTACATCAATGTTCCTGTGATGGTAAACTACTATCCCTTTGAAAAGGCAGGACTGGCACTTAAAGCCGGTATTCAGGTTGGTTTCGTCACGCATAAGAGCATGAAAATTGACGGAGTGAACTACGATAAAGAATATGAGCGTGTCCGTGCGACTGTCATACGCCACCTTTATAATGGACGAACTGTTGTGCTTAACGGCTACAACTATGTTGAGTCTGAGTGGTCCAAGGGTTTCAACAAGGTAGACTGCTCTATTCCTTTGGCCATCAGCTACGAACTGTATAATGTTCAGTTGGAGGCCCGTTACAATCTTGGACTCACCAAGATTATGAAAGACGATGCCGAAGCCAGTAAGAATAGCGTCTGGCAGTTCACGTTGGGTTACAAGTTCAATCTGGGTGACTGATAAGTAAAGAATAAGGAGTTCGTCGTGAACTCCTTATTTTCTTTTATCCTACTATCTGGCGGTGGAGCAATCGCTCTTCCGCCAGTTTTTCGTACTTCGTCCCTGGCTTACCGTAGTTCGCAAAGGGATAGATGCTGATGCCACCGCGCGGGGTAAACAGTCCCACCACCTCGATATATTTAGGTTGCATCAGTCTTACCAAGTCCTTCATGATGGTGTTGACGCAGTCTTCATGAAAGTCTCCATGATTACGAAATGAGAAAAGGTAAAGCTTCAAACTCTTTGACTCCACCATCCTCTCTGCTGGGATATACGCTATCTTGATTTCAGCAAAGTCAGGCTGTCCCGTGATGGGACACAGCGAGGTAAACTCTGGACAGTTAAATTGCACCCAATAGTCATTATCCTTATGACGGTTTTCAAATGTCTCGAGCACTTCAGGAGCATAGTCCATCTTATACTCCGTCTTCTGTCCCAGTTGATGCAAATGGTCTTGTTCTCTATTCATATTCATTATTACATTTTTACGGTTCCCCAAAAACTATATCTTTAAAATATTAAAGATGTTGTAATTGATGTCGTTATCATAGACATCTTCATGGTCATGCTTTTTCGTGAACTTCACTACGCGGATTGTAATGGGAAGTGCAACAATCTCGTAAAGGGTCTTCAGCGCCACCTGTGAAATCATCAGCGAAGGCATTTCTTCCCAAGGAACGACTTCACCAAGAGCCAGTGGGAAGAAGATGATAGAATCGACACTCTCGCCAAAGACTGTACTGAGAATGGCGCGTGATGAGAAATGCATACCTTCAGACGAAATTTTCATCTTTGACATCACGAAGGCATTGACAAACGAGCCTGCTATGAAGGCAATGAATGAGGCCATTGCTATGCGCGGTGCCAGTCCAAAGATTTGGTGGAATCCTTCATCACCATGCCAGTAGGGTGCTCCTGGTATCCAGTCTGCTATTGCGCCCATAACGACAAAGAAGAAATTCATCGCAAATCCCATCCATATGAGCATGCGGGTACGTTGATAGCCCCAAACCTCGCAGACTACGTCATTGAGAATATAAGAGACGGGGAAAACAATTACACCTGCTGTCAGGTTAACAAAACCAAACGATAATTGCTTTGTTTCCAATACGTTTGCCGTTATCAGACAGACGCAAAACAATGTGCCGAAAAGCATAAACAGCACACTCACCTTTGTTTTTTCTTGTTGTTCCATAATTCTTGTTTTGTTAAAGGGGGTTCACCAAACTCTTTGGCTTCGCAAGTACCCCTGTTTACTATTAAATTATTCTAATTGATTGTCCTCGAGAAACATCGAGTCATCCATTTCTGTCAGTGTTTTCTTTTTCTTGTTTTCTTTTGCTCCAGCCTTTAGCAGATTCTTGGCAGCAGTAATAATGCTTGGTCCGCTCTCTGCTGTTGTTATCTTCAGTTTTGTCATTTTCTTTATCGTGTCATTCATGCTCGATTCAACCTCCGAAAAGCGCATGCCGAAATCCTGCACGCGTTCTATCACGGTGTTAGCAGCATCCATCATGGCCTGTTGGTTTTTCAATTGACGCACTTGTGTCCACATCATCTCCAAAACGCGCAAATTCATATACATAGTTTGCGGACCGAGTATCATCACACCCTCATCGTAGGCTTCGCGCCACAATGCGGTGTCGTTAAGCAATGCCAGATTCAGTGCTCCCTCGATAGGTACGTACATAATAGCAAAATTCAGGCGGTTGTAGCCTTCGGGCAGATACTTGGTGTACTCCTTGCGAGCCAATCGTTTAACCTGAGCGCGCACGCTGTCAATATGTGCCTTAAGATACAAGCTCTTCTCTGGACTGCCGTCCTCGGCATTCATATAGCGCTCATAGTCTGTTAACGACATCTTTGAATCCACAACAACATGACGGTTATTGGGGAAATGTAATATAAAGTCAGGTATCAGACCTTTGCCGTCATCTCCCTTAGCACCTCTGCCCCCTTTATCACGAAGTGTCTCCTGTGTATCGAACTGTTCTCCTTCATGCAGCTCCAAGTCTTCCAGCAGTTGTTTCAGCTTCAATTCGCCAAAGTTACCCTGTACCTTAACCTCACCTGTTAGTGCACGCGTCAGTCTGTCAGCTGTCTCACCAATAGCAGCACTCTTCTGCATATTGATTTTGATGGTTTCGTCGAGTCGTGTCAGAGCCTCCGTCTGTTGCTCTTTCGTTTTATCGAGTGCTTCCTGCATGTCTTTAAGACTTTTCTGCAGCGGGTCTATAATCTTAGACACTTGCTCTTTGTTCTTCTCTCCGAGCTCTTCCTGCCGCATCTTAAGCACTTTCTCTGAGGTTGTCTGCATCTGCTCCCTGATGAGGTCCAGTTGGTTTTTTACCTGTTCCTCATTCATCTTCTTCAGTGCCGCGATCTGGTTTTCATGTGTCTCCTTGGCTTGTTGTATCTGTTTCTCATACGAATTCTTCAATTCGGCTATGAGCTGCTCTGAACTTTGTTTCTGAGCCGACAGACGCTGTTCGTAATTCTCCTTTTGCAAGGCGACATAGCTGTTCTTTCCACGCATGCCGACCAGATAGCCAATGGTCGCAGATAGAATGACGGCAAGAAGTGTGATGACAATATAGATGTACATGGTTAATGCGCTAAATATTTGTGCCTTCTCGATTTTCAGGTGCAAAGGTACAACTTTTTCTTCTGAAAGTATTGGTAATTCCTATTTTTTCTCCAATTTGTCGCAAAAGAAGCAAGCAGACAATCCATATGGATAAAAAAGCAGGGAAACATGCGTCTCCCTGCAATTTATGTAATCAGACTGGCTGAAATTATTTCAGTTCAGCAAGGTACTTAATGGTGCGAACCATCTGAGAAGTGTAAGAGTTCTCATTGTCATACCAAGCAACTACCTGTACCAGAGAATTGCCGTCACCAATCTTTGAAACCATTGTCTGGTTAGCATCGAACAGTGAACCGAACTTCATACCGATAATGTCGCTAGAAACAAGTTTCTCCTCAGTATAACCGAAGCTCTCGTTGGCAGCAGCCTTCATGGCAGCGTTAATACCCTCAACAGTTACCTCACCCTTAACAACTGCGTGCAGAATGGTGGTAGAACCTGTAGGAGTCGGAACGCGCTGAGCAGCACCTATCAGCTTACCGTTGAGCTCGGGAATAACAAGACCGATAGCCTTAGCAGCACCAGTTGAGTTAGGAACGATGTTCTGAGCACCAGCACGAGCACGCTGAACATCACCCTTGCGCTGAGGACCGTCGAGAATCATCTGGTCGCCAGTGTAAGCGTGTACAGTTGTCATGATACCGCTCTGGATAGCAGCGAAGTCGTTCAGAGCCTTCGTCATAGGAG
>CAMNIA010000038.1 GCA_946540105.1 uncultured Prevotella sp.
AGCTCCTGCTGCCGAGGCTCCTGCTACTGAGGCTCCTGCTACTGAGGCTCCTGCTGCACCTGCACAGTAACGCACGTGTGACAAATACGGAACAAAGAAAGGGACATCACAACACAAGTGATGTCCTTTTTTTTATTCGTAGAAATATTTTTTAGTTGCATATTATGCTTTTCCATAAATAAAAATGTGTATCTTTGCACGCAGTTATGATACTGGTATTCGGTGGAACAACGGAAGGACGCAAGGCGGCGGAGGTGCTGGAAGAAGCTGGCACCACCTTCTATTACAGTACCAAAACAGGAGAACAGGATATCAGTCTACATCATGGTGTGCGTACCGACGGGGCAATGGATAAAGCTTCGATGGTGTCGTTTTGTACGAAACACAACATCAGACTGGTGGTAGACGCAGCACATCCGTTTGCCGAGAAGCTACACGAGACCATCAGTGAGGTAGTTCACGAGCTTAACCTACCGGTAGTCAGATACGAACGCATCTATCCGCCACGCGATTCGGACATTATTTGGATAGACAACTACAGCGAGGTTCCACACCACATCCACTCGCTGCTGGCAACAACAGGAGTGCAGAGCATCAGCAAGCTGAAGCCATTGGAGGCCGAGGGTATAAAGATATGGTATCGCATCCTGAGGCGCGAATCGTCCATCACGCTGGCTCATCAACAGGGGGCAACAGACGAACAGCTGTGCTTCTATGAAGACGAAGACAGCATGAACACTGAGGCTGAAGCCATTCTGCTAAAAGAGAGCGGACTGTCAGGAGGTTTCATCGAGAAAGTGGCAGCGGCACGAAAAAAAGGAATGCGTATCATCGCACTGAAACGCCCCCAGTTGTCTTATGCAAATACGCAATGCTCAACAGTCAATGGTCCTCACGGTTTGCGCCGTATGGTAGAACGCCTGTTGCCAGAATTCTATCCGCTGCACAGCGGACTAACAACAGGAACTTGTGCTACTGCTGCAGCTATAGCAGCAACGCTTGCATTCCAGCGGCCCGGCAACGCCACATCCGCGCCTCTTCCTGCTGAGGTACCAGTAATGCTGCCAAATGGCGAAACCATCAGTGTGACTGTTGGTTATGGTGACAGCTATGCTTACTGTATCAAGGAAGCTGGCGATGACCCCGACGTGACGAATGGTGTGGAGGTGAGAGCTTCCGTCACCATGGATGCCACTCCGGACAGCGAGCCCTATATAATAATAAAAGGTGGTAAGGGTGTGGGACACTTCACACTGCCTGGTTTCGACTTTCCACCTGGCGAAGCTGCCATCAACAAAGCACCTCGACAGATGATGGTGCAGAACCTGAAGCCGCTCATCGGTCCACACACTATGCTCTGTGTCACCATTTCTGTTCCAAAGGGAATAGAAATAGCACACCGCACCTTCAATCCCCGTTTGGGTATAGAAGGTGGAATATCAATTATTGGTGTCAGCGGCATTGTAAAACCTTTCAGCGAGGAGGCATTTATTGACAGCATCCGCAAATGCATGGAGGTAGCAAAAGCCAGCGGCACCAACCACGTTGTCATCAACAGTGGAGGCAAGAGCGAACGTTTCATCAAAACCCTCTACCCCGCTCTGCCACAGCAAGCTTTCGTAGAATACGGCAACTACATCGGCGAAACGCTGAAGATTGCACACCAACTGGACATCAGGCATATAACGCTGGGAGTCATGTTAGGCAAGGCAGTGAAGTTGGCCGAAGGGCATCTGGATACTCACAGCAAGAAGGTCACGATGAACAAGGATTTCATCGCACAGATGTTACAAGAGGCTGGATGTAAGACTGATATAACAGACCTCACGCTGGCTCGGGAGCTATGGGAACGCATTCCTCTCTCGCAGACTGAGGCCTTCGCACATGTTGTCATCAGACATTGCATGAAACACTGTCAGCCACTGCTTCCCAATGCTATCCTGGACATCGTCCTTATTGACGAGAAAGGCAAGGTATATGAACTGAAAACCAAGAACTAAGAACTGAGAACTGAGATGAAATACAAGGATTTGTTTATAGACTTCGATGACACGTTATATGATACTTACGGCAATGCTGTCATTGCCTTGCGCGAGACTTTCGAGGCTTTTCACCTCGAACGCTATTTCGCTGACCCTCAGGTGTTTTATGACGCTTATTGGCAAGCGAACATCGACCTATGGACACGCTATTCGAAGGGAGAAATCACGCGCGACTTCCTCATCGAGGAGCGCTTTCGCCGTCCGCTGACAGTCAGTGAACAGTTTCGTGAAGCGTACAAGGAAGAACTGTCTCACCCCTCATCTCTCACCTCTTACCTCTTAGCCATCAGCGATTGCTTTTTAGACTACTGCTCCAGCAAGTCGGGCGTGGTAGAAGGAGCCCATGAACTGATGGACTATCTGAAGCAGAAAGGCTATGGACTGCACATGACGAGCAACGGTTTCCATGAGGTACAGTATAAAAAGCTGGCAGCATGTGGACTGAAAGACTACTTCGACACCATTGTGCTTAGCGAAGATGCGGGAGCCAACAAGCCATCATCAGCGTTCTTTGACTATGCCCTCCAGAAGACCGGAGCACAGCGTGCCACTACGCTGATGATTGGCGACAACCTGCAGACCGACATTCAAGGGGCTATGGCATCAGGAATCGACGCGCTGTTCTTCAACCGTTGGTCGGTGCCTGAACCATCACAAGAAGCAACTTATACGGTGAATCGTCTGCAAGACATCATGGAAATACTATAGAAAGGCTATTCCGCTACCTCCCGATGACGGCGGCGGAAGATAACCATCGCAATAATCGGAGCACCTACTAACGCCGTTACACTATTGACGGGCAGCGCTCCCTCAAAGCCGGGCATCCGGGCTATGAGATTACAAAGCAGCGCCAATGCCGAGCCACAGAATGCCGTCCCTGGCATCAGGATACGATGGTCGCTGGTTCGGAAGATAGCTCGCGCCAAGTGAGGGACAGCCATTCCGATAAACATAATGGGTCCGCAGTAAGCAGTAACAATAGCTACCAACACACCCGAAGAGATGATGACCAGCATTCGGCTACGCTTGACATTCAGTCCCAGGTTTGCAGCATAGCGCTCGCCCAGCAGTAACAGGTTGAGGGGTTTCACCAACAGGAAAGCCAATGGCAACAGTATAGCCATCAGAATGACAAAGACCATCATCTCATCACCGCTGACACGCGAGAACGACCCCAACCCCCACACGACGAAAGCCTTTACATCTTCCTCGGGTGCCAGAAACTTCAGCACACCGATGATGGCATTAGCCAGATAACCAATCATCACACCAATGATGAGCAGCGTTACGTTGCCCTTTACCTTCTGAGCAACCCACATGATGAGCAGCAGGACTGCCAAGGCTCCGACAACAGCTGCCACCGACATTGCTGCTTCGCCGAAATAGCCTAAACTGGAAAGGGCGACACCACCAACACTGCCTGACAGCAGCACGACAATAGCCACACCTAAAGCCGAACCATTGGAGATACCCAGTACCGATGGACCTGCCAGCGGATTGCGAAACACCGTCTGCATCTGCAAACCACTAACTGCCAAACCTGCACCTGCCACGATGGCTGTCAGCGCCTGCGGTAGTCGGCTGCTAAAGATGATGTTAGTCCAAATCTCGTTGCTCCCACCACCTGTCAAGATGCGACACACCTCCCAAAAGGGAATCTTCACCGTACCCAACAGTACGTTGACAATCAGCAGCAGCACAATTGTCAAGCCTATAGCAGCAAGTGCCATGAGATGTGAAGCATGCGAACACCTTGAGGACTGTCTTTCCATTGTTATTTCAGGAGTTTGTAGTATTTAGGAGTGTAGCCTTCTTCTACCAACTCAGGGTGGAAAATAGCGACAAAATCCTTCAGCAACACATCGGGTTCAACGGGCGATATTTCGTAATACGGTGTTTTCCGCATGTTGCAGTAGATGACTTTTCGTTCACGAAAAGCCTTGAACAGCGCGTTGCGTGGTTCGGCAGCCTTCAGTTCGTCATAGCCGAAAGTACCAGGATAGCTGTTCAAAATGCGCCAAAAGTCTGCATTGGCAGAGAGGGCATACATTTTCTCAAACTCCAGGTTCTCACCTGCTGTCTCTTCATCCTTTACTACATAATCGGCACCGGCATCGTGGAAAATCTGTGCCAGATAGTTCTTTCCGCCTACTGCGCGCCACGTGCCGTAGTGCATCTCGCCACTAGTCACTGTAGGACGGTACTTTACGTTTGCAGCCTTCTCCTTCAGTTCATTGTAGCGTTTTTCTATACCGCTGAAGACCTCATTCGCCAACTGCTCCTTGCCGATGAACATACCTACCAGTTTTATCCACTCGGCCTGCCCCAATGGGTGAAGTTCCTTATAGCCTAAATGCGGTATCAGCGTAATGCCAGTCTCTTTGATGGCATCATAGCCTCCACGCTTGAAGGGAGAGATGAAGATGACATCTGGATGGGCAGCCAACACCAATTCAGTGTCGAACTCCCCTTCCATACCAATCTTCACCATTCTGCCGTCTTCTACTCGCTGCAAGACGTCTTTATTGAACATATTCTTGGTGCCGGTAATGCCACGCACAACATCAAGGGCATCAAGTACCGTGAAGTTTGACAACTGGAGGGCTGTCATGCAGAGCGTGCGTTCAATAGGAACACGCACCTTGGTATAACCCTCAGGAACCTGTACGTCGTCTGCGGAAACCAGGGCAAAATGGTAGCTCCCCATGGATTCAGCATGCTTGCCGTGTTTGCTATGACTGTTATGAGTTCTATGCATGCCGCCTTTACGGTGAGTACCCATATCCTGGCGCTCTATGGACACAAGGCGCATGCCTGCCGAGTCTTTGACAGTAAAGCCCGTTGCATATTTCACCTTGACAACAACCAGCGAGTCGGCAGCGGTAACACCAGCTACAGCTTGCGCCTTTGGCTGCTTGTTCCGACAGCCGCTGATGACAACAGCGGCAGCAAGCAGCAGGACGATATTTCTGAACAAATTTCTCATAATTGGTGCCAAAGGTACAAAAAAATTGATAATTGACAATTCTTTTTTCAAAAAAAATATGGTGTTACCATGATAATTGGAAAAAAGTCTTGGCGGTTTCAACTATTATCATTACCTTTGCTGAATGAAAACCCAAAACGGCAGATGACACTACTGAAGATTTTGTTTTGGACATGCCTCGTAATTTGTCTCTATACCTATTTAGGATATGGAGTCATCTTGTATCTGGCTGTATGTGTCAAACGGTGGCTGAAAGGCAAGCCACAGCAACAGCAACTGCCCGATGATGCTCAGCTGCCGGAAGTGACATTCATGGTTTGTGCCTATAACGAACAGGACATTGTGGACTGGAAGATGCAGAACATCAGGGAGCTTGACTATCCTGCCGACAAACTTCATGTGATGTGGGTTACCGACGGTTCTACAGACGCCACAAACGAACGCCTGCAGAAATACACTGACGTAGAGGTTGTATATAGTCCTGAACGCCGTGGAAAGACGGCAGCGCTGAATCACGGCATCAGCATGGTGAAGAGCGACATCACCGTCATGACTGATGCCAACACTCAGGTCAACCGCGAAGCTTTGCGACATATCGTGCGTTGCTTTTTAAATCCTCAGGTGGGTTGTGTAGCTGGCGAGAAAAGGGTGACAGCTCGCAACAAAGGGGAAATCGCTGCCGAGGGTGAAGGCATGTATTGGAAATACGAAAGCACACTGAAGCGCTGGGACAGCGAGCTCTATTCGGCTATGGGTGCCGCCGGAGAACTGAATGCCATCCGTACGCGGCTCTATGAACCTATGCCTGAGACGGCACTGCTCGACGACTTCGTCATGTCAATGCGAATAGTAGACAAAGGCTATCGCATAGCTTATACCTCGGAAGCCTACGCAATGGAATTCGGCTCGGCAAATCTAGCAGAGGAGTCGAAGCGCAAGCAGCGCATAGCTGCCGGCGGTTTACAGAGCTGCTGGTGGCTTCGAGAAATGATGAACCCCTTCCGCAGGTTTATCGTTGCCTTCCAGTTTGTGTCTCACCGTGTCTTGCGTTGGACCGTCACACCTGTTGCCATGATGGCGCTGATACCGCTCAATGTGGCACTGGTAATGATGAAGGCAGGCACCGTCTACACCGTCATCTGGCTGTTACAGTTGCTCTTCTACTTGGCAGCACTGCTTGGATACTTAAAGGAGCAAAGCGGAAAGAAGAGCCGCTTGCTGTTCATTCCCTACTACTTCCTCTTCATGAATCTGAATGTCTTTCGTGGAATGTATTATTTGCGCCACCATCAGGGCGGAGGCGCATGGGAGAAAGCAAAGCGCGGATAGCATCTGTTGAAATGATTTAAAACATGAAAACGCAGAAGTAATAAAAAAAGATGCCGTTTTTTTTGCATGCTGACAAAAAAAGTTATATCTTTGCAGCGTATTGAGATTTTATTGAAATGAATCAGGACGAGCGAGAACTACTACTGCAGAAAATTGTAGAAATTAACGAAAAATATCAGGCTGCTGAACAAGAATTGGAAGCAGCCCGACAGAGGATTAGCGAGTACGAAGAGAAGGCTGCCAAGGCTGAGAAAGCCAGTCAGATGAAGTCGCTATTCCTTGCTAATATGAGCCATGAGATACGTACCCCCCTCAACGCCATTGAGGGCTTTGCACGTGTGATGGCCGAGACCGACTCGCCCGAGGACCGCATGAAGTACATGGAAATCGTCGAGAGCAACAACGGACGCGTACTGGCGCTTATTGACGAGATTCTGGACCTGTCGAGGGTTGAAGCCGGAGAGATTTCCATAAAGAAGCAAATGACCGATTTAAATGAGTTGTGTCACAACATACAGCTCATCTTTAAATTCCGCTGTCCTGAGACGGTGCAACTGCATTGTGTCAATTCAAACATGAACGTGACGCTCAATACCGATGCCAACCGTATTACACA
Source organism: uncultured Prevotella sp. (assembly GCA_946540105.1). Taxonomy (GTDB): domain Bacteria; phylum Bacteroidota; class Bacteroidia; order Bacteroidales; family Bacteroidaceae; genus Prevotella. The sequence goes on from CAMNIA010000038.1 coordinate 6,974, forward strand.
AGTAATGTCAAACCTCATCAGCAATGCACTGAAACATACCTCGTCGGGCAGCATCACCTACGGATACAGACTGAACAACGACGGACAGGAGGTTGAGTTCTATGTCACAGATACAGGCACAGGAATAGCCGAAGAAGACCTTGACAAGATTTTCCATACATACATGTCGCGAGATGCCGAGAAACAGAACGGATTCGGTTTGGGACTGGCGCTCTGCAAAATCATTGTCGAGAAGATGGGAGGCACCATCAAAGTCACATCCACCCTTGGCAAAGGGTCGTCGTTCCGTTTCACGCTGCCCTTCGAGGGAACCATCGGTGGAATGGCAAAGAACACCCGCATCACCACCAACTCACGCACCATTCGCGTCAGCACCAAGAACAATATGGCAGATCTGCCACTCATTCTCGTTGCCGAGGACGAAGACAGCAACTACGAACTGATAAAGATAGTGCTGCAGAAGCGCTACAGGCTACTAAGGGCCTGCAACGGCATCGAGGCGGTAACGCTGTGTGAGGATGAACACCCCAGTCTGGTACTTATGGACGTACGGATGCCGGGGATGAACGGACTGGATGCTACGCGTATTATTAAAGAGGTGAACCACGACATGCCCGTCATTGCCTTGAGTGCCTATGCCTTCGAGGAAAACATCCGCGAAGCCAAGGAGGCAGGCTGTGACGAATTCCTGGCTAAACCCTTCCGTGTGGAAGACCTGCTGGATACGGTTCAGAAATATGTTGATGACAAAAATCAATAATCATATACTATGGGAAAATTAGCTGTTTACAGATATGTGGCCATGATGTTCCTCGTGATACAAGTCGTGGTCAGCATTTTTACCTTCGTCGCACTCTTCGGAGGTAACGTCACACCAGTGGGTAACTCTGCCAGAGCTATGCTGGTCTACGTGCTGCCACTGCTCATCTTGGCAAACGTCGTGCTCATAGTCTACTGGGCTGTGAGACGCCGCTGGTTGCTTCTGGCTATTCCCGTCATCACAGTGGCATGCTGCGTACCGTATATGGGTACAATGTATCAGGTTCCGTTCTTCCACGACGAAGATGCCGCGAGACAGAACGGACTGAAGATTGCCTCCTACAACGTGGCAATGTTCAACCGCGAAACTTCAGGATTTATGGCACAGGATATCCTTGCCGAGATGCGCAGCCAGAATGTCGACATTCTCTGCATGCAGGAGTATAACGAAAGCAGCGGTGACAAGAAAAACTCTGATAGCTACAAGGAGTATTTCCCCTATATGGCTAAGGGGCGTGACGATATGGTCATCTACAGCCGATATCCCATCAATCAGCATAAGACCATGCTCTTCGAGGAAACGAATAACAGCGCCATGTGGGCTGACATTGATGTAAAAGGCAACGAGTATCGCGTCTTCAACGTTCACCTGGAGACAACGGGCATCAACCGCACCCTGCGTAAGGCAGGAAAACTGGCAGCCCAGAACTACAACGTTCCTACCAACAGGGTTCTAGATGCCATTTACGGCAACTACATGATGGGAATGTACTTCCGTGCCGGACAAGCCATTCAGGTGGCTAACGAGGTACGCAAGTCTGCCAACCCCGTTCTACTCTGCGGCGACTTCAATGATGTCCCCTACTCTTTCGTCTATAATACGGTATTGGGCGATATGGTTGATGGCTTCCGCGAGTGTGGAAAAGGCTGGATGAGTACTTTCCGTGGCGGCAAGAAGGCCGTACGCATTGATTACATCTTCCACGACCAGAGCATTAAGGGACTGGACTACTACAAGACTGACATCACCTACTCCGACCACTATCCGGTATTTATGAAGATAGCTATTTAAACTATCTTAAACCGAACGCGGAAGGAACGCTCGTGCTCGTCCCAATTGGTGCCGAGCATCTCAAACCGTCCGATTTGTGATGTACTCCTGACGTGTTTCCCGATACAGGGACATACGTCAAAGTCACCGATACGCACCAGTCTGATGTCATCACCCACATCTTTCGGCAATCGCTCGCGGTTCAAGCCCTCTGGCAGTGTGTCCAGGGTGCAGTATTCGAAGTTGACGGGCAGATCTTCATCTATGAGCTCCTGCATCTGCCGCTCTATCTCCTTCTCCTCCTGACGGCTGGGCTTGTAGTCCAGATGGAAACTCATCTTGCTCTTCTTGCGCTCAATGTGCGCATTGTACGAACGCTCACAACCGAACATCCGTACCATCACCTGATTCAGCAGGTGTTCCGCCGTGTGGGCAGGAGGAAATGACACTTCCCGTTCTTCCATATTCTCTTCCCTTATTTCACTTATTATCTTACGGTCATGTGGAAGCAGCCTTGCTTCACTTCGTATTTTACATAGCAGCGCCCCTCCATACGTTTGTCACGCAACACCTCGGAGAGCACCCACTTCAGTGTGTCGTCACGGACAGCGCGCTCAATGGGATGATAGCGGTTGTAACAAATGTCAAACGTAGTACCATAAAGGTGACATGACCGCTCCACGGCATTGCCGTTGTGACGCTGCAGCTTGCTGACATCCTCCATGGTTCGCAGCACACTTGTAACAATAAGCTGCTGCAAGGGGACACCCTTTTGGTACAGACTGTCAAAGAAAGCTTGCCCGATGTCTTGCAGGAGCATAGAGGCACGAGGCACCAGATAGGGTATGCTGCTATGCATAGGGTCGACATGGTAGTAAGGACTCACACCGACATACACCAGTTCGCTCTTACGCTTCTCAGCATCCTGACGGTTTCTAACGGGTTTGACACCCCACTTTTCTGCAGCGCGTATCTGTACACTCTGGCTGTCGGGAAAAGCGTTGGCATAGCTGGGCACACTCAGAATACGATGCTTGTGCGGCTTTGAAGCTTCTCGGGTATTGTCGACTTCGCCTTCGGTTTCAGTTTCTGCTGGTGACAACGAAACCTGCTCGCTATTATCGTTAGCAGTAGCTTGCGACTCGGCAACCGATGGGAACACCCATCTAACCACAGCCAGCAGCAATACCACAACGGTAAATGCGAGCAGGTATCGATTTTTGGTCATTTACTCTGCAGCGGCAGTTTCTGTCTCAGCAGCAGCGGGAGCTTCCTCGGCGGGAGCCTCAGCAGCAGCGGCTTCAGCAGCCTTTGCAGCCTCTTCCTCGGCCTTGGCAGCCTCAACAGCAGCCTTCTTCTCAGCTACCTTCTTGGCTATCTCCTCGTTAATTTTCTTTTCTGCAGCAAGTTCCTTAGCAGCAGCATCCTTCTTAGCCTTTGCCTCTTCAGCAGCAATCTTTTCAAGACCCTTCTGCTTGTCAGCCTTCCAGGCGTCAAACTTCTTCTGAGCTGTTGCCTCGTCGAAAGCGCCCTTCTTCACACCGCCGCGCAGGTGCTTCATCAGGTACACGCCCTCACGGCTCAGGATGTTACGAACGGTGTCGGTAGGCTGTGCACCAGTCTCGACCCAATACAGTGCACGCTCGAAATTCAGATCTACTGTGGCAGGATTGGTGTTTGGGTTGTACGTACCAATCTTCTCAGTAAACTTACCATCACGTGGTGCTCTTGCGTCAGCGATGACGATACGATAGAAAGCATAGCCCTTACGACCGCCGCGCTGCAATCTGATTTTTGTTGCCATTGTGTAATTGTTTGTTTTTTAATTGTTTAACTTGAATTTCATGCCCTTATCTCGTAAAGGCGGTGCAAAGGTAATCATTTTAATCGAGAGTAAAGCGTCTGCCACCCTCAGTTTCCTATACTTTAACGTTAATTAACGGTATCAACTCTTACCTCTTACCTCTTTACTTCTTACCTCTTACTTCTTCTTCAGCGTTATTCCTGCTTGCATCTCCTTGACACCCTTCAGCAGCGAAGCCGCCGTCTTGATTGACGAGTTATTCGAGTTGGCTCCAAATGACTGGAACATCGTCAGCAGCTTCGTGGCATCAGTCACCAGCTGCATCTCTTTACCGCTAATCTGTGTGGTGATAGCCACACCCTTCTTCATGCTTCCAATGCTAAGCACCAACTTCTGGTTCTCTATCTTCCAAGTTCCCTTCATGGTCTTGCCCTTCAGCGTCTCGGTACACGTGCCGTCCTCGTTGAATGTCATCGAGAACGAGCCAGGCTTGATGCCATACTGTGTCAGGTAGGTCTGCAGCTTGCTCTCTATCTTGTTTGCAGCAATCTTGTATGCCGCATTCGACAGGAAGTTACCCGAGTTCAGCACTATTGCCGGCTCGCTATACTCCCACGTACCCACAATGTTATTGGCACTGGCCTGCTTGTCCTTCGAGAATACCGTTGTCAGCGACTGAATCAGATCATTGCCCGACGACTGCTTGTTGCCCGACGAACTACTACTGCTATTACCACCTAACACCTGTCCGGCAATACCTTTCAGGTCTATCTGTGCACTCATTCCTTGAGCTGTCATGAGCATCAGCCCCATGAAAGCCACCTTCAATACATTCTTTTTCATAATTCTTAGTCTGTTTTTAATAAAATTGCTGCAAAATTACCATTTTTTCTGTCATTTTGTGCAAAATAGTCTTGCAAAAAGACAGAATATAACATTTTTTGATTACTTTTGCATTTTGATGAAGCACGTATCCATACTCATACCTACCTACAATGACCCGTGTGTGACACTTGTCACTACCCTGCAGCAGCAGGCTCAGGCGGCTGGGGCTACCTACGAAATCATTGTCGGTGACGACGGCTCCACACGCGCCGATGTGCTTCAGCAGAACCGCGCCGTCAATGAGCTGCCCAACTGTCGCATGACGGAGCGAGAGACCAATGCAGGACGTGCTGCCATACGCAATTTCCTTGCACGGCAAGCCCGTTACGAGTGGCTGCTCTTCATTGACAGCGACATGGTGGTGTGTCGCGCAGACTTCTTAAATAAATATCTGCAAACATCAGAGAATGAAATGGTTGTAGACGGGGGTGTAGTCATCAGAGATACCATTGAAGGCAACCTCCGTTCCCTTTACGAGAAGGCGGCAGAGCCTCACCATACAGCGCAATGCCGTCAGCTCACACCCTATCAACATCTGCACACCGCCAACCTCTTCATCCGTCGAGACATCTTCCTCAACAACCCCTTTGACGAACGCTTCCGTCACTACGGCTACGAAGACGTCTTGCTGGGCAAGCAGCTACAGGCAGCAGGCGTCCCTGTCAGTCATATCGACAACCCCATGAGCTTTGAAGTCTTTGAGACCAACCTGCAATTCGTACAAAAGACCGAAGAAGGGCTACGTACCCTCCACCAGTTCCAAGCCGAACTGCAAGGCTACTCCTCCCTACTCTCCCTCGCCAACCGCTTACAGCACCTGGCTCCGCTCGTCAGACTGTGGCACCGCCTCAACAACCGATGGGAGCGCAGACAACTGACAGGCAGTCACCCCTCGCTCACCGTCTTCAATCTCTATCGGTTGGGGTACTTCATGACACTATAAGACGTAATCTCAGGAAATTTCCGTTGTTAGAAATACTTCACGAAGTCAATTACCTTCTGTTTTACGACTCCGGTAAAGATACGCGACGGCAGCACCCGACAGGTTATGCCACACGCTGAAGATAGCTCCTGGAATAGTGGCAAGAGGATAAGTGGCAAAATGGATGGTTGCGAGACTGCTTGCCAGTCCTGAGTTCTGCATACCAACCTCGATGGATATGGCTCGTTTCTTTGCTTCCGAGAGTCCAAGCAGGCGCCCTATCAGGTAACCTAAGCCCAAACCGCAGATGTTATGAAGCATGACAACAAGAACTATCAGTAAGCCACCAGTAAGCAACTTACCGGCATTCGCAGCAATCACGATGGCAACAATAACCGCAATGGCTATCGAAGAAAAAGCAGGGAGATAGTCGGTTGCCTTCTCTGTGAAATGCGGCCATATCCATTTCAGCAACAAGCCGAGAATAATAGGAAGAATGACCACACACAGAATACTCAGAAACATACTTGTCACATCGACATCGACATCCTTTCCCGCCAAAGCCCATGTCAGCAGAGGCGTCACCAGCGGAGCCAGCAGCGTTGACACACCCGTCATTCCTACCGATAGTGCCAGGTCTCCTTTTGCCAGATAGGTAATAACGTTCGATGCCGTACCACCAGGGCAACAGCCTACTAGTATGACACCAAGAGCCAACGCCTCGTCGAGTTGAAACAATCGGGCTAAGCCCCATGCCAGTAGGGGCATGACCGTAAACTGCGAGGCACAGCCGATAAAGATGTCTTTTGGACGGCTGAACACTATCCGGAAGTCATTGAGATTCAGTGTTAATCCCATGCCGAACATCACCAGTCCGAGCAGGTAGTTGATAACCGTTGGGCGCAATTGACCGAAAAATTCCGGGAACGCCAGTGCCAGCAGCGCCGCTGCTAATACCAGAACGGCCATGTATTCAGATATGTAATGACAAAGTTTCTTCATGTTCCACTTATTTTGTGTGGCAAAGGTACGAATTTATTTTAAAAAGGACCAACTCTCAATAAAAAAAGAACGGTTATCCTTGTTTTTCTTGTTGCAAAATAGTATCTTTGCAGTCAAAAGACATTAATCAAAAAAAAGTTATGGGAATTATTGGATCTATTATTATCGGATGTTTGGCAGGCTTCTGTGCCGGCAAGTTGATGAAGGGTGGCGGTTTCGGTTTCGTCATGAATCTAGTCTTAGGACTTTTCGGAGGTCTTGTCGGTGGTTGGCTCTTCGGTCAGCTTGGCATCCAGTGGGGTGGCATCCTCGGACAACTTGGTACCGCCATCATCGGAGCAGTAGCCATACTGTGGGTGGCTTCTCTGATTAAGAAATAAAAT
>CAMNIA010000039.1 GCA_946540105.1 uncultured Prevotella sp.
CCTGAGGGCAGCATCTTTCTGGCACTGAAGGGCGAGTCGTTCGATGGCAACAGGTTTGCTCTCCAGGCGCTGGAGAAGGGCTGTAGCTACGCCATCATCGATGACGCGAAGGTTCTAGAGAATCAAGAAAGTCTAGACCAGCGCCTCATCCTCGTCGACGACACGCTGCAGACCTTCAAGGACCTGGCACGCGAACACCGCCGGCAGTTCGAACTGCCTGTCATCGGCATTACTGGCACCAACGGCAAGACAACCACCAAGGAACTGATACGTGCTGTGCTGGCTGAGTGCTACAACGTGATGGCAACAGAGGGAAACTTCAACAACGACGTTGGCGTACCTAAGACGCTTTTCAGAATTAACGACGAACACGACATCGCCGTCGTCGAGATGGGAGCCTCACACCCTGGCGACATCAAGACGCTGGTGGAGACGGCTGAGCCTACATGCGGCCTCATCACCAATGTGGGTCGCGCACACCTGCTGGGCTTCGGCTCCTTCGAGGGTGTCTGCCAGACGAAGGGCGAACTCTACGACTACCTCATCAGCCACGAATGTCCCATCTTCGTCAATCGCGACAACGAACACCTCATGCGGATGTTAGAGGTGAGAGGTGAACAAGCTGCCACACCCGACATCTATTACTACGGACAGAGCGACAACGAGGACATCCTGATACGCGGCGAGGTCATCTCGTGTGCACCCTTCCTGAAGTTCCGCTGGCGCGAGCAAGACAGCTCCACCGAATACCATAGCGAGTGGATGGAGGTGCAGACGCACCTCATTGGAGCGTATAACCTGGATAACATGCTGGCAGCCATCACCGTTGGTTACGTCAACAACATTCCCTTTGAGCTAATTAACCACGCCTTAGAAAACTACGTTCCCACAAACAACCGCTCGCAGCTGACAGAGACAAAGACGAACCACCTCATCGTCGACGCCTATAACGCCAACCCCACGTCTATGAAAGCCGCCATTGACAACTTCCGCCTCATGGATGTTACACCTAAGATGGCTATCCTGGGAAAGATGGGTGAACTGGGCGATATCGTTGACGAAGAACACCAGAAGCTGGTCGACATGCTGCAGGAGGCAGACTTCGACGAGGTATGGCTCGTCGGCGACGAGTTTAAGCGCTGCCAACTGTCGATGGCCAACTGCCGCCTGTTCAAGGATGTCGACGAGGTGAAGGCTGCCATTGCCGAACAACAGCCTCAAGGTCGCTATATACTAATAAAAGGTAGTAACAGCAACAAACTCTTTCAGCTGCCGGAGTTGCTATGACGATACGCCTGGCGGCACGAGCCACCGTCGGCACACGCCTGTCGTAACACGTGCTAAGCCCACAGCTCCTGCAACACGCTGAGACTCTTCAACTCAGGAAACTGGGGAATGTGCAACCTGTAGTAGTGCAGCAGCACCTCGGTGATGCGGTTGCGGTCGTGGCGCGAGAGTTGGAACAGGTGCATCGAGAGGAAGTCCATACGCATCAGCGTGTGAATGCGGCGTGCATCGGCTGGCTGCAGAAAGTCGCGATGAAGAGGAGCCGCAGTACAAAAACGCCCCTCGCGCAGGTCGAAGAACAAGTCAGCGTCTGACGGCGCTCCCAACGCTGACCCCTCGCCCCTGACCGCTAAGTTCGGATAAAACCCTAAGAAACGGGACAGACGCATGAGGAACGTCAGGTGAAAGTTGGCATAACCCGACTGCGATATATCAAGCCACTGCATGGAGTCGCTGATGTAAGCAAAGAGCGGCTCGTTCTGCTGTTCGGAACGCAAGGCATGATACAGAAACTCTGCCACAAACAGCGAGATGGCTAGCTTCTCAGGTACGAAAGGAATAGAGGTATAAGGCGTCAGAAGACGCGCATCCTTCAGCTGCTGCAGCTGCACACGCTGACGAAAGTCAAACTCCACCTCCAACAAAGTCATGGGTTGGAAGTACTGCTTCTTCAGCTTCGACTTTGGCGTCTTGGGCAAGGGAACGATGAACGACACACGGCCTGCCGAACGCGTGAACAAGTCGACAATAATGCGTGTCTCACCATACTTCAGCGTATGCAGCACGATGGCTTCCGTCTTTATCAACATGGGCACAAAGGTAGTTATTTTAGACGAAAAGAACAACTTTTTAAGAGAAATATTTGGCTATTTCGAAAATTTGCAGTACCTTTGCACCCGCTTTGGCAAATTGCACAAACCTGCGTTTGCTGAAAAGTAAAAACTTTTGGTCCCTTCGTCTATCGGTTAGGACGAGAGATTTTCATTCTCTAAAGAGGAGTTCGACTCTCCTAGGGACTACCATTAAATCTGTCATCAGCACAGTCAAGTGCTAACCGCAAAGGGAACAAGGTGGCAGAGGGTTTGAAAAAAACCCGCCCAGGGCTGTCTGCCAGACGTAAGACCCACAAGCTTTAAAGTAAAATTAAAATTAAAATTAAAACAACAATGGCAAACCACAAATCATCCCTGAAGAGAATTCGTCAGGACAAGAAAAAAGCTGAACACAACCATTACTATGCTAAGACCATGCGCAACGCCGTTCGTAAGCTGCGCGCCATGACCAACAAGGAAGAGGCTGCCGCCCTGTACCCCAAAGTACAGAAGATGCTGGACAAGTTGGCTAAGAACAACATCATCCACAAGAACAAGGCTGCCAACCTGAAGTCTAGTCTCTGCAACCATATTGCTCAGCTGGGATAGGAATTCATTTTGACAAAACAATAAAAAGACTGCAATTCTTAACAATTTGCAGTCTTTTTTTTGCATTATTTCTTCGTTTAAGTCATAAAAAATTTGTAACTTTGCCGAAAATTTGCAACGGAGCGTTCCCGTCCCTTGCAAACCTTAAAAAGATACACATTAAACAATGGCAGAAGAACTGAACAAAGAAAGCAATTATTCCGCGAGTAATATTCAAGTACTCGAAGGACTGGAAGCTGTGCGCAAACGTCCCGCTATGTACATTGGCGACATTAGCGAGAAGGGACTACATCACCTGGTGAACGAGACCGTCGATAACTCCATCGACGAGGCAATGGCAGGATACTGCACACACATTGAGGTTACTATTAACGAAGACAACTCTATTACGGTGCTGGATAACGGACGCGGTATCCCTGTCGACCAGCACGAGAAGATGCACAAGTCGGCCCTTGAAGTCGTCATGACAGTACTGCATGCCGGCGGTAAGTTCGACAAGGGCTCATACAAAGTGTCTGGCGGTCTGCACGGCGTGGGTGTCAGCTGCGTCAACGCATTGTCTACACACATGCTGTCACAAGTGTTCCGCAACGGACACATCTACCAGCAGGAATACGAAAAGGGTAAACCCCTCTATGACGTCAAGATTGTAGGTGATACCGACAAGACTGGTACACGCCAGCAGTTCTGGCCCGACGGCAGCATTTTCACCACCACAGAATTCAAGTACGACATCATTGCACGCCGCATGCGCGAACTGGCTTATCTGAATGCTGGCATCACCATCACACTGAAGGATATGCGTCCTGACGAGGACGGCAACCTGAAGGAAGAGGTGTTCCACGCCAAGGACGGTCTGAAAGAATTCGTGCGCTACGTCGACCGCCATCGCACACACCTCTTCGATGACGTCATCTACCTCAAGACCGAGAAGCAGGGAGTACCCATTGAGGTTGCCGTCATGTACAACACGGATTACAGCGAGAACATACACTCTTACGTCAACAACATCAACACCATAGAGGGAGGTACCCATCTGGTAGGTTTCCGCATGGCGCTGACACGTACACTGAAGAAGTATGCCGATGCTGACCCACAGATTTCAAAGCAGATTGAGAAGGCTAAGATTGAAATTGCAGGTGAAGACTTCCGTGAAGGTCTCTCGGCTGTTATCAGCATCAAGGTGGCTGAGCCTCAGTTTGAGGGACAGACGAAGACGAAGCTGGGCAACTCTGAAGTGGCTGGTGCCGTACAGCAGGCTGTCGGCGAGGCGCTGACGAACTATCTGGAGGAGCATCCTAAGGAAGCCAAGCTGATATGCGAGAAGGTGGTGCTGGCTGCTACCGCACGTATTGCCGCCCGTAAAGCGCGTGAGAGCGTGCAGCGCAAGAATCCAATGACGGGTGGCGGTCTGCCTGGCAAACTGGCTGACTGTTCTAACAAAGACCCCAAGGAGTGTGAGATATTCCTCGTCGAGGGTGACTCCGCAGGCGGTAGCGCCAAGCAGGGTCGTGACCGTCACTTCCAAGCCATCCTGCCACTGCGTGGTAAGATTCTGAACGTCGAGAAGGTACAGTGGCACAGGGTGTTCGAGGCTGAGTCGGTCATGAATATCATCCAGTCCATTGGTGTACGCTTTGGTGTGGATGGCGAGGGAGACCGCGAGGCCAACGTCGAAAAACTGCGTTATGACAAGATTATCATCATGACCGATGCCGACGTCGATGGCTCACACATCGACACGCTGATAATGACACTGTTCTATCGCTTCATGCCCAAAGTTATTCAGGAGGGACATCTCTATATCGCCACGCCCCCACTCTATAAGTGCACATACAAGAAGTTCTCTGAGTACTGCTACACCGACCAGCAACGCCAGGCCTTCATCGACAAGTACGTTGATGGCGACGAGAATGCTACAGCACTGCATACACAGCGCTACAAAGGTCTGGGCGAGATGAATCCGGAGCAGCTGTGGGAGACGACGATGAATCCTGAGAATCGTCTGCTCAAGCAGGTGACGATTGAGAACGCTGCAGAAGCTGACGAAATCTTCTCAATGCTGATGGGTGATGACGTTGAGCCGCGTCGACAGTTTATCGAGAAGAATGCTACCTACGCCAATATTGACGCATAACATTTAATTAAAAGGAGAGTTTAACTATAGGGTTATTCTCTCCTTTTTTATCCTTACAATATGGCTAAAACAAACCACATCGCAGATATTAGTCTTGAGATAGCACGCCAGCTGAGCGATGCTGAATATATGCCTGAAGGATTAGCACTCAGCAAGCGCATCTCAGAGGCTTCCTTCCCTACGGTACCAGCACGCATGAACTTTATACTGATGGCACTGTGTACACGTGGAACACTGCAATACAGTATTGATACGAACGAACTAATTGTTCAGCCTGGCGACCTGATGTTTATCTCTGAGCGCCATATCGTTGATCATTACATTGCGTCAGCTGACTATGAGTGCTTGAGCATCATGGTTTCTACCAAATTCTATCACGACTTTGTGCAGAACGTGAAGAATGTGTCGTCGCTCTTGCTCTTCTCTATGAATAATCCTGTCATTCGTCTTACACCTTCTGAAATACAGACATACAGCAACTACTACCAGTTTATTCGTGAGAAGATGGCAAACAAGGAACACCCCTACCGCACAGACTTGGTCAAAGCCTTGTTGCTGTCAATGTTCTACGATATGTCTGGCGTCATCTATCGCGTTGAGCAACAAGGACAGAAAGCCCAAACACGTGCCGATGTCTTCTTCGCAGGATTCATACGTCTGCTGGAGCAAAACTTCCGCAAAGAGCGCCGAGTCAGTTGGTATGCTGATCAACTGAACATCACACCAAAATACCTCTCTGAAATCGTCAAGCAAGTGTCTAAACGCACACCTACTGAATGGATAGACAACTACGTAGTGTTGGAATTGCGTGTCCTGTTGAAGAACTCGCCAAAGTCCATTAAGGAACTGACTAAGGAACTGAACTTCCCCAACCAGTCATTCTTAGGCAAGTATTTCAAGGAACATGTGGGTGTTAGTCCTTCAGAGTTTAGGAGAAACACTTAGCTACCTCACACAGTTCGTCATACCACGCTTGTCCAAACCGACGAATGAGCGGTTCTTTCAAGAAGCGATAAACGGGAAGGTTGAGTGCCTTCCCTTTTTCTATGGCATCACGGCAGACACTCCACCTATTATAATTAAGGCCTATAAGACCGTTGCCAAAATTCTTTTCGCGAATGGGATACAAGGCACAACTGATGGGTTTGCAGAAGTGCGTCTTTCCGTTGCGATAGGCGCGCTCCAAAGCACATAGGCAGTTATCACCCTCATAACAAGTGAACACACAGTCTTTGCCTCGAACAATGCTTGTTACCAATTCGCCATCTTTATCACTATAAGCTACGCCTTGCTTGTCAATCACACTCTGGGCTGATGCTGACAGATCGCACCAAACGCTGTCCAGCGATGCTTCTATGTCAGCTATCTCATCGATGGTGACAGGAGCACCAGCATCGCCTTCAACACAGCAGATTCCTCGACACTTCTCATAGTCACAGCAGAAACATTCTGTCAGTATTTCGGAAGATATGAGTACGCCTGCGACTTCTAATATAGGTGGTATTTTTTCTCTTGAGTCTTTCATATTACCAACGTATGGGGGTTATTCCGTTTTGTTGCAGATACTGGTTGCAGCGTGAGAACTGGTGCTGACCAAACCAACCGCCGCGATTGGCACTTAACGGCGAGGGATGGACTGACTCCAAAACGAGGTTATGTGCTCTGTCTATCATGGAACTCTTAGAACGGGCGTATCCTCCCCAAAGCATGTATACTAAGTGCGTACGCTCGCTGGCTAAGGCACGTATGGCAGCGTCGGTAAACTGCTGCCAACCTAACCGTGCGTGACTGTTAGCCTGATGAGCACGTACAGTCAGTGTGGCGTTGAGCAGTAAGACGCCTTGTTCTGCCCATCGCGTCAGGTTGCCTGTAGCAGGAATGGGTGTTCCTAGGTCTTGCTCTATCTCCTTAAAGATGTTCTGCAACGAAGGAGGAAAGGGAATGCCATCCTGTACTGAGAAACTCAATCCGTGAGCCTGACCAGGCTCATGATAGGGATCTTGTCCTATAATGACAACTTTTACCTGATTGAAAGGGCAGAGGTCGAAGGCATTGAAAATCAATCGCCCAGGAGGATAACAGGTGCCCATTTGGTATTCTTGCCGAACTTGCTGTGTCAGCTGTTGGAAGTAGGGCTTGTCAAACTCATCCTTCAGGTGTTCTTTCCACGTGGAGTCTATTCTTACTGTCATGCTATTCTTGTTGTTTTTTCTTGTTGCGTGGGTGATGCTGCAGTATTTCCTGTCTGAGGGTTGACATGTCAATATGGGTATAAATCTCTGTGGTTCCTATGCTCTCGTGTCCCAACAGACTCTGTATGACGCGCAGGTCTGCCCCACCCTCCAAGAGTGCTGTGGCAAACGAGTGCCGCAAGGTGTGGGGTGAGATAGTTTTCTGGATGCCTGCCACCTGTGCTTGCTGCTTTATCATGATAAGTATCATCGTACGCGTAAGATGTGCGCCGCGACGGTTTAAGAAAATGAAATCTTCTTCACCAGGCTTAATATTCATCTGCCTGCGTACAGCAAACCACAAGTCTAATTTCTCAATAGCCGTTTTGGAAATAGGTACCAGTCGCTCCTTAGAGCCCTTACCGAAAATGCGCACAAACTTCTCTTTGATATAGAGATTCGAGAGCTTTAGGTTTATCAGCTCTGACACACGCAGACCACAGGAGAAGAGTACCTCGATTATGGCACGATTACGATGACCTTCCCATTTCGATACATCAATGCTCGATTCCAGACGGTCGACTTCCTCGACAGTCAACACTTCTGGCAAGTGCGAACCTAAAACAGGAGACTCCAGCAACTCTGTGGGATCATCGTCTCGATAACCATCCAGTTGCAGAAAACGGTAGAACGAACGAACACCGCTCAGGATGCGACATTGCGAGCGTGGCCCTATGCCGATGTCGTGAAGTCCTGCTGCAAAGTGTTGCAAGTCTTCCAGCCGTACGTCGAGCACATGTTTTCCTTCTCCCTCCAGATACGTCAGCAGTTTCTGCAAGTCGCGCTCATAGGCTTCCAGCGTATTTGCGGAATAACCACGCTGCAACTTCAGATAGCGCTGGTAGGACTTAATGATATTCTTCGACTCCTGCATTTTTATAACATTGACAGAGTTAATCAAAACTGCTTCAGCGCAACATAATGGCTGTGAAGATACGACCTGACTGAATACCCAACCGACGGGCTGAGAAGTAGTTGTCAGAATGTTGAAAAGTACAGACAGGATAACTGTCAATGTGGGAAGCAGGAACGCCAGCCTCGATGAGTTGTAGACGGTTACACAGAGGAAGGTCGATGTGCCACTTGTCACGATACTCACTGATAGCACTCATGTCAAAACGAGCTTCGGCAAAGGCTTCATAAACCTCATTACCTACCTCAAAGCTGTCGAGACTGATGCCTGGACCTATCTGCGCTATGAGGTCAGAGGGTTGCGTGCCATAGGTTGCCACAATGCCGCTGACGGCTTTACTGACGATGCGTGCTACTGTTCCACGCCAACCAGCATGAATGGCACAGCTTACATGATGGCGAGGGTCATAGAGAAGAATGGGAATACAGTCGGCAGTGGAAACACCTATGCAGACACCAGGCACGTCGGTCATCAGCGCGTCGACACCTTCTAACTGCTGTCTGCGCTCGTTGGCAGACAGATGCAGAAAGGATTTACTGATAGTTGCTACTTTGGTAAGGTGCACCTGGTGAGGCATCAAAAGACAGTCATCGTTGATACCTAACAATGTGCATAGTGACAACCTGTTCTGTCGGATGGCCTCAACATCGTCGCCACAATAGCTATTGATGTTAAACTCACCATACAGACCTTGGCTGTAGCCTCCCTGTCGCGTAGTACTGAAGGCTGTCACACGCTCATCAATATCGTAGAAATGCAATACTGGTTGTGTCATCTTTCTGCGCTTTGGTTTGCAAAAGTAATCATTTTCAGTGAAAAATGATGATGGTATATGGAAAAAGTTGTATCTTTGCAGGCAGATATCATTTTTTACCAACCTAAAACTGTACACGAAATGAAAAACAAAGTATTTTACTTTTTTACAATAGCAGCGCTCTTTTGCTGCAGCATGCAAGTCAGAGCCCAGCAGGATAGCAATGTTACTCTGCAGCGACATATTACTCACCCGCAACCAATGACAGGTCTGGTGCTATGGCCCGATGAAGCCCGCAACAGACACAGCAGCTATGGTGCTACCATTCAATTGGAATTTTCCTATTGCCTGCCTTGCAAGGTGGTGAAGGGGTGTCAAGCCGACGGCACCATACTTTACGACTGGAGCAGCTTTGACCAACTGTTGGACGATGTGGCATCTCGCAACCATCAACTCGTGGCACGCTTCCGTTATGAATACCCCTCAGGTACTGATGTCGACGGCAAGAAAGGAACGACTGCCGTACCTCAATATATAAAGGATAGGGACGACTATAACGAGACTTACAGCTCCAATCCTGGTGGTGATGGTCCGACATACTATGCCGATTGGAGCAATAGCGAACTGCAACGCTTTACCCTACAGTTCTATACCGACTTTGCCCAGCGCTATTGTCATGATGCCAGACTGGCTTTTCTTGAAGTGGGGTTCGGTCATTGGTCTGAATACCATATCTATGGCACTAAGTTGCAACTCGGCAAGAATTTCCCTTCAAAAGCTTTTCAGCAGCAGTTTTTCGAGCACATGTCTAACGTCATGACTGACATTCCCTGGTTGGTATCTATAGATGCTGCCGACGACGAATATTCTCCCGTCACAGAAAACCAGGCGTTGCTGGCACTACCGTTCGGACTCTTCGACGATTCATTTATGCACAAAACCCATGAAATTGGTACCAGCGATGGTTATAATGAGACGTGCTGGAATGCTATCGGTCAGGGCACGCGCTGGCAGAGAGGGGTATGCGGTGGCGAGATAAGCTACTATTCCTCAAACGACCAGAAGAAATTCCTCGACCCTAACGGTCTCTATGGACACACATGGGCTGAGCAGGCAGCTAAATACCACATTACTTTTATGATAGCAAACGACGCTCCACGTGGTGGTGTGGCTACACCTGAACGCTTTCGCGACGGTTCTATGGCAACAGGTTATCGTTTCCGTGTCACTCAGGCTATAACCGATGACAGCAGCACACGACTGTTGGTAATCAACGAAGGAATTGCCCCTCTCTATCGTGACGCCTGGTTTGCTGTTGGCAACACACGTTCGCAGACATCACTTCGTGGTTTGATTCCAGGCGAGGAGCGATGGGTGGAAATCAGTGCCAAAGCCAACGATGACGGCAGTAACATACAGATAGTGAGCGACTGCATCCTAAATACACAGGAGCTTGAGTTCCAAGCTGACATCCGTCCTACTGGCATCAACAGTGTTACCCGTGAGCCTAACAAAAGAAATACCTGTCATAACCTGTTCGGACAACAAATAGACAGGATGTCACATGCGGGCATCTATATCATTGACGGACGAAAGGTAGTAAAAAAATAATGACTTGGCAGAAATGATAAATAATTCATAAATTATTTTGTATTTCACTTGCTTTACACTATCTTTGCACACGAGAATACGCAAATCTAAAACAAATACTTAAAGACAAAAATGAGAAACGGAAAGACTTGTTTTGGCGTGATTATCGGTACTCGCGCCTACTTCAATTCAGAACTGGCAAAAGACGTTCGCAAACAATTGCTGAAAACCCTGGAAGAGGGTGGCTATGAGTATGTCATCCTGCCTGAAGACGCTACACCTACAGGTAGTAGCAGTATTGAAACGCGTGAAGACGGCTTGAAGGTGTCGAAACAGTTCAGAGCCCATCGCGACGAGATTGACGGCATCATCGTCTCACTGCCTAACTTTGGCTTCGAGATAGGAATCATCAATGCTATCAGCGATGCTGACCTTAACGTTCCTATCATGGTTCAGGCTTGTGACGATGAGAACGACAAGGTTGACCTTGATTCACGTCGTGATGCCTTTTGTGGTAAAATCAGCGTTTGCAACAACTTGTATCAATATGGCATTCCCTTTACTGACACCACGTTGCATACCTACAGCATCTATGACCCTCTGCTGAAGAAGGATATCGACCGCTTTGCAGCTATCTGCCGTGTTGTGAATGGCTTGCGTCATTGCCGTCTGGGACAGATTGGTACGCGTCCCTTAGGCTTTAATACTTGTCGTGCTTCTGAGAAACTTTTACAGCGCAGTGGCATTACTGTCGTTCCTGCCGACCTCTCTGAGATATTATTTGCAGCTCAGAAAATCAAGGACGATGATCCTAAATTCATCGAAATGTGTAACCGTACCTGCAACTATGCCAAAGTGCCCGACAACTATAAGGACAAACTGGCTATCCAGGCAAAGTTCAGCGTAGCCGTCGAAAACTGGATTGAAGCTAACGACGTACAGGCTGTTGCCATCCAGTGCTGGGATTCGTTGGAACAGAACTATGGCTGTGCTCCTTGCGTTACCATGTCAATGCTGTCAGACAAACTCATACCGGCAGCTTGTGAAACTGACCTTGCAGGTGCTGTTTCTATGTATGCACTGACGTTGGCTAGCGGTAAGGCCTCTGCCCTACTCGACTGGAACAACAACTTCGCAGAAGACCGTAATAAGTGCGTATGTACCCATTGTGGTAATTATGCTAAGTCGTTCGTTGGTAACAACGACTTGAAGCTTGGTCCGCTTGGTGTTTTAGGACGTACTTTAGGTAAGGTAAAGACCTTTGGTGCCGTATATGCTAAGGTAAGTGAGGGTCCGTTTACCTTCTTCCGTATTTCTACTGACGATCCAAAGGGCTGCATCAAAGCTTATCTGGGTAAGGGTCAGCTTACCAACGATCCTTATGGAATGGACGGTTGCATTGCAGTTACACAAGTTGACAACCTGCAGAAGCTGATGAAATACATCTGCAAGAACGGTTTCGAACACCACGTTGCTATGTGCCGCACCGATGTTGTCGACATTCTGAACGAGGCCATCGAAACCTATCTGGGTTGGAACCTATACGTTCATGAGTAACTGTTCGGCAAACTGATAGATTACAATACCAGCTGTTACGCTGACATTCATGGAGTGCTTCGTACCTAACTGCGGAATCTCCAGACAACCATCTGAGGCGTCTACCACTTCCTGGTGGACGCCTTTTACTTCGTTACCAAACACAACAGCATAATGCTTCCTTTCATCAGCCTTAAAATGATGCAGTTTAGTAGAGTGTTCTACCTGCTCAACTGACAACACCTCATAACCTTGCTCATGCAACTCTCTTACAGCCTCTAAAGCAGTAGGAAAATACTTCCAGCTGACACTTTCCTCAGCACCTAAAGCCGTCTTGTGAATCTCAGTAGATGGAGGTGTCTGACATATTCCACATAAATAGACAGCCTCAACACGAAAACTGTCACAAGTACGAAACACACTACCTATATTATACATAGAGCGAACATCATCCAAAACTACTATCAAAGATAGTTTTTCAGCTTGCTGATATTCTTCGATTGTCAGTCGTTGCATCTCTACAGTACGTATTTTTCTGCGATGTTCAGTCATGATGTTCGTTACTGTTATTTTATTGTTGATAACTCTGTGGATAACGTGTGCAAAGTTACGAAATAAATATCACTTTATAATTTGAAAATTATTATTTCTGTGGATATTTGGAATAAAATACAAGGTTACAAGCAACTTTTCCACCGATTTTGACACGAAAAAGATATAAACTTATTAAATTTGCACCAAAATAGAGAATTGTGTATAACTTAATGAATGTGTTCATAATCAGAGAGAAACTATTAACAAGGGATGTGAATAACTAACTATTCAGTGTTTATAGTGAAACAAACAAATATTTGGAATAAAAGTTTTGCACTTATGAACACTATATCATCCTTTACATTCTCTTATTTTAAAAAAAGAAAGAATAAATAAAAATAATATTGTGATGTTGAAAACTGAGTGGAAAGAGCAGGGATTTATTGATGAAGCCGTCAATGTTCCAGAAGGAAAAACAGAGAATGAGTATCTGAAAGAAGAGATTCGCAGACTGTGTAAAGAGAAAGATGCTATTATTCTAGCACACTACTATACCGTAGGTGACATTCAGGACATAGCTGACTTTGTTGGTGACTCACTGGCACTGGCTCGTAAAGCAGCAGAAACCGATGCACGGATGATGGTGATGTGTGGTGTTCACTTTATGGCTGAGACCTGTAAGCTGCTTTCCCCTGAGAAGACAGTATTATGTCCCGACTTGAATGCCGGTTGTTCACTTGCCGATTCGTGTAAGGCTGAAGACTTGAAGAAATATAAAGACGAACATCCTGGCTACTCGGTTGTCAGTTATGTCAACACCACAGCAGCTGTTAAAGCGCTGACGGATGTTGTTGTTACCAGTGGTAATGCTAAGAAGGTAGTTGACCAGTTGCCAAAGGATGCTAAGATTATTTTTGGTCCTGACTACAATTTAGGCAATTATATCAATGAGGTAACAGGTCGACAGATGCTGCTATGGAATGGTGGTTGTCATGTGCATGAGCGCTTCTCGGTTGCTAAGATTCTGGAGTTAAAGAAACAATATCCCGACGCTTTGGTGATGGCTCATTTAGAATGTAAAGGTCCTGTCTTGGCACTTGCTGATGTGAAGGGAAGTACAGCCACGATGCTCAACTATGCCCAGCAGCATGATGAAAAGCAGTTTATCGTAGCTACAGAGGCTGGTATTCTGCACGAGATGCAACGCACGTGTCCTGACAAGGAATTTATCCCTGTGCCTCCAGAAATCAGCGAGAGCGGTCTGGAATGCTCGTGTAACGAGTGTCAGTATATGAAGATGAA
>CAMNIA010000040.1 GCA_946540105.1 uncultured Prevotella sp.
CAAGGACCCCCACCATGTCAAGGTGATACTCTAACCAGCTGAGCTATGCCGACATCTTTTGTATTTTGTGGCTGCAAAGGTACACATTTTCTTTTAAAAACAAAAATAAATCATAATAAATTTTGTTTTTCCTCTCATTATTCTTACCTTTGTACCAATTATAATATATGATGAAAGCGGTGAGAAGTTATCTATCTATATGCCTTTTGGGCTTTTTACTCCTGTCCTGTGGCAACAGTGGCGGGACTTTCCGCCTGGAAGGAAGGCTACGCAACATGAACCAAGGCGAGTTCTGGGTATACAGCCCAGACGGTGGAATGAATGGCATCGACACCATTACGGTACGCAGTGGGCGTTTTTCCTACGAGCTACAACTTGATGACGATGCTACTCTTGTCATCATCTTCCCGAACTATTCGGAACAACCGGTGTTTGCCAGCCCAGGTAAGTCGGTGAATATCAAAGGAGATGCCACACACCTGAAAGAAGTGATCATCCAGGGCACTGACGAGAACGAGGACATGACATCACTGCGAATGGAGCTGAACGACTTGATGCCGCCAGATATTCCTGATGCTGTCAGCGAATTCATCATAGCGCATCCTGCATCACGAGCAAGTATCTACCTCTTGAATCGCTATTTCATTCTGTCACCAGAGCCTAACTTCCAGAAAGCGCTCAGCCTTGTCAAACGCATGCTAAAAGAAGCTCCTGACAATGAGCCGTTGAAAGCACTGGCCCAAAAGTTAACTAAATGGCAAGGGGGACAAAAGGGTTCACGCCTGCCGAAATTCACCGCTACAGACATCAAAGGGGCAAAGGTTAGCGAGGCTGCATTAAAGCATGAACTCAACGTGCTTTTTACGTGGGCTTCGTGGAACTACCAGAGCACCAATGCACAATACCTGCTGCGAAAGCTCAAGAAAAAGTATGGCGAGCGCCTCGGTGTAGTAAGCATCTGCCTTGACGCGAAAACAGACAACTGCCGGCAGATTGCCAAGCGTGACTCTATACCTTGGCAGACCGTCTGTGACGGAAAGATGTGGGAAACACCACTGCTGACAACCTTAGGGTTAAACAATATTCCCGGCAACCTACTTGTCAACAACAAAGGGGTCGTCATTGCACGTGACCTCACCAACAAGCAGTTAGAAGAACGTATCAACAACATCCTAAAATAAATGAATCTGAAAGAACGCAAGGCTTTTCAGGAAGTCAATGAGAGTTATACGATGGCTGAAGCCATCAAGGAGGCTCAGCGCTGTTTGCATTGCAAAGTACCTCAATGTAAGAAGGGATGCCCTATCAGCAATGACATCCCCGACTGGATACACGAGTTGAAGAAGGGCAACTTAGGAAATGCCATCAGCATCATACGCGCCAAGAGCAACCTTCCTGCCGTGTGCGGCCGTGTGTGTGCACACGAAAAACAATGCGAAGGAAACTGCGTGTTAGGAAAGAAAGGAGAAGCGGTAAATATCGGAAAACTGGAACGTTTTGTTGCTGACTTCGACTCTGACATAGAGTTGACACACGAAGATGTGGTAGAGAAGACACGTGGTAAAGTGGCGGTCATCGGTGCTGGTCCCTCAGGCATTACGGTAGCCGGCGACCTGTCGCGAATGGGATTTGCCGTCGAAATGTTTGAAATGGAGGCGCAATGTGGGGGTGTGTTACGCTATGGCATTCCCGAATACCGTCTTCCAAAAGAAGTGGTTGCACGTGAGATTCGTTATATTGAGAAAATGGGTGTTGTCATTCACCGTAACACCCATGTCGGTGTGGAGATAACGGTCGACAGCCTCTTCGCTCAAGGGTTCGACGCGATATTCATCGGCACCGGCCTCAGCAAACCCAAGTCACTGGAGATTCCCATCTGGCAGCATGGCAAATGTATTTCCGAAGGCGAAGATGCCATTCATTGCGCCGACCTGAAGCGAATCCGTTTAGCCACCCATTTCCTACGCCGTGTAGAACTCATCTCTGAAGGCTTTATGAAACCAGAGGAAACGCATGTTGACAAAGGCGCAAAAGTGTGGGTCATCGGTTGTGGAAACACGGCTATGGATGCTTCACGTACCGCATTACGCATCGGCGCATCAAAGGTAGATGTCATCTACAATAAAGGCATTGACACCATGTCGGCACTGAAAGCTGAATACGACGACGCTGTCAAGGAAGGCGTACACTTTAACTGGTGGAGTGCCATTGCTGAGATTCATGTAGATGAAAACCTCGACATCACCGAGATTGTCCTTGAGACAAAAGAACCGGAAAAGGAAATCATTCGTCAGACATTGCCTGCCAACAACATCATCATGGCTATCGGCGCTACTCCAGCCACGAAGATTGTCAGAACGACATCCGGACTGGAGAATGACGAGCATAACTTCCTCATTACGCGTGAGAAACCCTATGGCATGACGACCCGTAAAGGGGTCTTCGCAGGTGGCGATGTGGTAGGTCGTCAGGCTACCGTTGTCCATGCCATGCAGGATGCGAAGAAGGTGGCAGAAGGTATCGCACAATACGTTGATGCCATCAAATTACTTGAAGCCATCTCATAATCATCACTTGTCAATATGAAAAAAACGGTTGTCCTAATTCTGAAGATTGTAGGCGGTATAGTTGCTGCCTGTGTCGCTCTGCTATTGGCACTTATCGGTATTCTCCATACCAGTTGGATACAAGACAAAGCGGTACAACAAGTCAATGTACTGCTTCAGGAAGAATTGAAGACAAAGGTTGAGATTGGGGGGGCTAGTATTAGTCTCTTTGGACAAGACCTTCGTATCTATGATGTCGCCATTGAAGACTTGCAGCAACGCAAGATGTTGCAAATGAAGGAATTGGGTGTAGAACTGGATCTCTGGAAACTATTAAACCATGAAGTCTACATCACCGAAGCCCACATCAAAGGATTGGACACCAAAATCTACAAGCCTGCCTCTCCTACTGACAGTACTGCCAACTTCCAATTCATTATTGACGCAATAAACAAGAACAAGAAAAGCAAGAAACCGAAAGTCGAGGAACAAACGGACAGTGTCAAGAAGCATAAGCTGACGCTTGATGTTGAGAAACTGGACCTGGAGCAAATCAATGTAACACTGAACGACAGTACCCAAGCCGAGCTGGGTGGTTTCCATTACCGAAAGAGTTGGAGAGGTCACTATACCGCTACCATCAAAGAGCTGAAGGCTGCCTTCATACAACACACCAAGAAGGGTCCTGTTGACAGTCGTCTACGCGTAAAGTTGATGGAAGCCGTTGATAAGAACGGGGAACGGGAAGTGACCATCGACAGCCTGTTCTTCTTCACCAACAACCACCTTCCCCGCAAGAATGCCAACAAACCCAAAAGAGGCTTCTTCGATGCAGGACATTTTGACATTGCCGCACATATGCGTATACACATCGACAGCATAGGAAAAGACACGGTGATGGCAACATTGGCAGAATGTAATGCCTTAGACCGCGGCTCCGGACTGAACATCACAAGCCTGACAGCCCGTATAGCAGCTAATAAGGAGAAGGCAAACCTGAGCAATGTCACCATCAAAATGCCCAACACCACCCTGTCGTTTGACAAGGCTGTCATCCAGTTACCAAGCAAGAAGGCTGGACGCAAACTCAGCTACCAGACCTCGTTAATCAAGGGTAGCACACTGCTGAAAGACATCTCCCGTCCCTTTGCCCCTGTTCTGAAGAAGTTCAGCATTCCCTTATATTTACAAACGGTGATGAGTGGCAACAATGATGGCATGCAGTTCCGACAAGTGAAAGTGTACACCGCCAACAGGTCTGTAGATATTCAAGCCAGTGGACGCATCACAGGGTTGAAGGATAAATACAAACTGAACGTTCACTTCGATGTTCACAGAATGACAACGACCGGAAAAGAAGCTGAACGCATCATCAATCAGTTTGCGGTAAAGAAATTCATGATGAAACAGCTCAATGCCCTGGGGCGTATTTCCTATAACGGACATTTCGAGGTGTTGTGGAAACGTGAACAGTTTGCCGGAAGGTTATACACCATCCCTGGCTCCCTTGACTTCCGCTTCCATCTTGACGAAAACAATAAATATGTCCTCGGCAGCGTCAAGACGGATTCCTTTGAACTGGGGAAGGCAATGGACATGCCTGACTTAGGGAAGATTGCCTGTTCGGCTAATTTCCAATTTGACATCTCCAAGCCGCGTACGGCTGCCATGCGCAAACGCCTTGGCGGAAAACTGCCTATAGGTCAGATAGAAGCGCAGGTAGATGAAGGCCGCTACAAGAAAATGAGGGTTCGCAACCTTACCGCCAACATCACCAGCAATGGTGCGATTGCAGAAGGCAAGGTAGTTGTCAAGGGAAAGCGTGTCGACCTGCTCTGTTCCTTCTCGTTTACCAATACCAACGAGATGAAGAAAACCAAAATCAAGCCTGGAGTCCGCTTCCACGGTCTCTCTGACGAAGACAAAGAAGCTAAGGCCGCCAAAAAAGCTGCAAAGAAAGAGGAAAAAGCTGCCCGCAAAGCCGCTAAGCAAGAGGAAAAAGCTGCCCGCAAAGCCGCTAAGCAAGAGGAAAAGGCCGCCAAAAAAGCTGCCAAGGAAGTGGAGAAAGCCCAGCGACGCGCCGAAAAGGACTCACTGAAAGCTGTTAAAAGTGCTGCCAAGGCTGCCCGCAAAGCGCAGAAGGACTCTATCAAGGCTGCTCGGAAAGCAGCCGCCGCCACTTGAAGTAACCGGCAATGGCTATGATGACATAGAGCGCATAGAGCGATGCTTTGAAGGGAATCTCCTTATAATAATAGAGCACACAGGTGACTATGTCGACAGCTATCCAGATAAACCACTGCTCGAGGTATTTGTGAGCCAATGCCCAGATACCGATGATACTCAGTGCCGTCGTGAAACTGTCAGCCAAAGGAACGTTGCTGTTGGTAAAGGTGACAAGCAGCCAATAGATACCACTCCATAAGGCGGCGATAAGCAAAGCCCAAGGCAAGAGCAAGTGCCTCGGAAAGTGACTGATTGGCAACTCTTGTTTTGCAGCAAGTTCCGCTGACTGCACCTTCGCCCTCTTGGCATACACCCACCGCCACCAGCCGTATAGGGTCATGGCTAAATAGTAGAACTCCATGCCGCAGTCGGCATAGAGTCCTTTCTGGTAGTAAAGCACTATGCCCAACACCTGCATCAGGAAGCCTACCACCCACATCCAGACACTAGCCCTATATTCCAACAGGATATAGGCAAGTCCAAGAATTGTGGTGGTGAGGTCGAGCCAGTGGGCTTGCAAAAATTCGATCATACTTACGTTATTTCAGAATCGCAGCGTTAGATTTCCCATCATGTTGAAACCTGCCATAGGCATATAACCAATCTGGTAGTAGCGGTTCTCGTTGGGATGATTGCCATAGTCCTTGAGGATGGCAGAATACACCCAGCCGCCAGCGGCATAGTGCTTGTTAAACAGGTTGTTGAAATTGAGGGCGAAGATGGCTTCTTTAAGCACCTTCTTTGGCTTCCAGCTATAGCTTAAGTTGAGGTTGGTGACACTATAGCCAGGCAGCGAGCGGTCCTTACAGGCTGTATTGTCTAAGTATTGCCGACTCACGTAACCGGTATGCCATACGGCTTGGACACCTTTATAATGCACATTGATGAAACCATTAAGGATAGCCGAAGGCGAGAATGCCAGCGTCGAGTTATCATAGTGGATGGTCTCATAGACATTGTCTTTCCAGTCTACATTCACCTGCTCGTCGAAGTCCTTGATTTTGTTCTTACTGATGGCGGCATTACCCTCGATGGTAAGCCAACTGGTGGGGTCAACACCTGCCTGCAACTCGACACCCAGACGGTAGGAGTCCTTGATATTCGTGGTAAGGTTCTCGCCGATGTCTGAGGTCTCACCGGTCTGCACGAACTGGTCTTTGTAGTCCATATAATAAAAGTTCACACCAGCGCGCCAGATGCCCGCCTGATATAGATAACCCAACTCGTAGTCAAGCAGTTGCTCGGCACGAGGTGCGGCTTTGTGTCCGTTGTCTGTGAAGTTGTTACGTTCCGGTTCACGATGACTCAAAGCTAAAGAACCGTAGACGCGGTGTCCGTCCAACTGCCACGAGAAGCCTGCCTTGGGATTGAAGAAGTCATACTTCTTGTTGATATCCAGGTAGTGTTTCTGTAGCACGCCATTCTCATCGGTATAGTATTTGTCATTATATCCGCTGATTTTATAACCTACATGCCTGTATTGTACATCGGCAAAGACATCCCAGTGGTTGCTGATGTGGTAAGCTGCCTTGACAAACACGTTGCCATCCAGCTTATGGGCTGGTGAGTCATAATAGCGATAGTCACCATTGGCACGCAACTGACTATTCAGCTCAGCGTGTCTGATATAAGTCAGATAGCCAAAGTGGTAGGCATCGAGATTCTGAAGCGACAGACCACCGACAATATCCCAACTGTCATCTTTATAGTTCAGGTTCCACAGCCCGCCATAGGTATGTTGCTCCAACCCTTTCTTGCGAACGAAATCGGTACGCTTAACGGTGCTGCCATCACTGGCGGTGAAGTTCGCCAAGCCGTATTTCGACAACTTGTTATTATAACGGAACTCTTCGTAATAGCCGTAGCCATAGGTATAATGCAGCGATGCTGATGTTGACCAGTGATCATTGATAGTCCATGCCGCTGATAGAATGTTGTGGTTCTGCCAGAAATTATCGGTTGTGCGGTCCCAATAGCTGCCATCAGCCATCCGGTAGCGTTCTGTCTGGTACGTTCCGTCAGCATTCTTCACAAACAAGCCGTTGGCATCGGTCACCAGTCGCTCGTAGAGGTTATTGAACTTCCCCAGTCCAACGGCACGCAAGTCCTCATAGCCCTTGATACCCGTTTTTGCATCATACGACCATGAGCCGTCATCATAGCAGCCGTCCATCAGACTGTAGTCATCATTACCTGCCGTCACACCATTCCATGCCTGACCTGTGCGTTCAAAGTTACCGATGTTCTTGTACCGAACAACAAGGTCTTCATTTACAAGCCAAGTCAGTCCGCCATAATAGGAGCCGCTGCGCCCTTT
This sequence comes from uncultured Prevotella sp., assembly GCA_946540105.1. Lineage (GTDB taxonomy): Bacteria > Bacteroidota > Bacteroidia > Bacteroidales > Bacteroidaceae > Prevotella. Next base: position 7,090 of record CAMNIA010000040.1, read on the forward strand.
CGTCCCGTGGAGGAAGCCATCGGTGGTGGTCTGGTGATAAGCACCTTCCAGAATCAGGTGATTCCATAGCAGTCCCGTGGAGCCTTTGGCACCGAAGTTCCATGTATTGAACGTACCATACGACCCCGTCACTTCAAGGGTAGGTGTCTGTGATGGAGCAGCCGACGAGAGGGCAACCGTACCGCCAAAAGCGCCGTCACCATTGGTAGAGGTGCCGACACCACGCTGTATCTGTACCGAACCCAGCAGCGAACCATAGCTGTTCATGTTAACCCAGTACACACACTGGTCTTCAGGAGAATTGAGAGGCACGCCATCCAGTGTCACATTGATGCGAGAATCGGAAGCACCGCGAATACGGAGGTGGGACGTACCGATACCCGTTCCGTTCTCGCTCCACGCCATCACACCAGGAGTCTGTGAAAACAGGAACGGCAGTTCCTTTCCAGTCTTCGAGAACTCATTCAGCTGTATCTTCTTGATATTGCTGATGGCATAGGGAGCATTCTTCTGCGCCCGCACGCCTCTTACCACGATTTCCTGTAACTGCTCCACGCGACTGGAGTCCGCCAGGCTCTTCTGCTGCGCTGATGATGTGACAGTACTGCCTAACAGCGCCATAACCCATAGGATCTTTCTCATTTTTACCTTAATTATTAAAAGAATAAATAAGGGGATTTCGTCATACTCTATCATCCCTACGCCGGCATTATCCGTATCAGGTTCGAGGGTATCATCTCAGCCCACACCAGTGAGCACCCCTTGACAAGCATTTTGCTAATCGGCTGCAAAGGTACGGCAAATATCTGAAATATCCAAATAAATTTGGTATTTTGCACCAAAAGCAGTACCTTTGCAGGCAAATTCAAGGAATTAGTCTGATTTATGGATACTATCAAAAAACAATTCGCACAAAAACTGATGGACATCAAAGCCATCAAGCTGCAACCTAACGACCCGTTCACCTGGGCTTCCGGCTGGAAATCACCCATCTATACCGACAATCGCAAGACGCTGGGCTTTGCCGACGTCCGCTCCTTTGTCAAGTTAGAACTGTGTCACGCCATCCAGCAACACTTCCCCATGGCTGAAGCTGTGGCAGGAGTGGCAACAGGGGCTATCGCACAGGGGGCTTTGGTGGCTGACGAACTAGGACTACCCTATGCCTATGTCCGTCCGAAGCCGAAAGACCACGGCATGGGAAATCAGGTGGAAGGCGAACTGAAAAAGGGTGCCAAGGTGGTTGTCGTTGAAGACCTCATCTCCACGGGCGGTTCGTCACTAAAGGCCGTTGAAGCCCTTCGCCAATACGGCGTAGAGGTTGTCGGCATGGTGGCATCGTTCACCTATGGCTTTCCCGTTGCCGAAGAGGCTTTCCGTGAGGCTGGCGTAAAGCTCGTCACGCTAAGCGACTATGCGGCTGTGCTCGAACAAGCAGCAGAGACGGGATATATCAGCGATGCCGACAAGGCCGTACTGGCTGAATGGCGTAAGGACCCCAGCATCTGGGAGCCCAAAATCTAACCGCTCACCTCTATTTATAATATGACGAAATTTGAAAGCAGCATCAAGCAAATCCCCTACCCTGTAGAGGATGTCTATCGCAACATCAGCGACCTGAGCAATCTGGAGCGTGTCCGCGACCGCGTGCCCGAGGACAAGCTGGAGAGTTTTGAATTCGACAGCGACACGGTACAGGTTAGCGTACCACCTGTAGGAACTATCAAGTTGCGCATCATTGAACGTGAAGAGAACAAGTGCGTCAAGTTCGAAACGGAACAGTCGCCCATGCCGTTTAACCTGTGGATACAAGTATTGCCTGTCGACAGTGCCACCAGCAAGATGAAAGTCACGGTCAAGGCCGACATCCCCTTCATGCTCAAAGGCATGGTGAGCGGTCCTCTTCAGGACGGCGTAGAGAAGATTGCCGATGCGTTGTCACAGATCCCATATGTTTAACGACATATCGGATTATCGGAACATCGAAAGAAAAGAACAATGGCAAATAAACTGTGGGAAAAAGACTTCGAGGTGAACAGCGAGATTGAGCGTTTCACCGTAGGTAGAGATCGTGAGTTGGATCTCTATTTGGCTAAATATGATGTCTTGGGGTCAATGGCACATATCACGATGCTGGAAAGCATCGGACTCATCGGAAAAGACGAGTTACCACTGCTACTCAAGGAGTTGAAGCATATCTATGCCATCTGTGAACGTGGCGAGTTTCACATTGAAGAGGGCATCGAGGATGTCCACTCACAGGTCGAACTCATGCTGACCCGAAAACTGGGCGATATGGGTAAGAAGATTCACTCCGGACGCTCGCGCAACGACCAGGTGCTGGTTGACCTGAAACTCTTTACCCGCCATGAACTGATGGAGGTGGCTGAAGCCGTGAAGGTATTGTTCGACGAACTCCAGCAGAAAAGCGAGCAGTACAAGGACGTGCTGATGCCAGGCTACACTCACCTACAGGTGGCTATGCCCAGCAGTTTCGGACTGTGGTTCGGAGCCTATGCCGAGAGCCTCTGCGATGACATGCTGTTCTTACAGGCTGCCTATAAGATGACCAACCGCAACCCGTTGGGGTCGGCAGCAGGCTATGGCTCCAGCTTCCCTCTAAACAGGCAGATGACTACCGACCTACTGGGCTTCGACTCCATGGACTATAATGTCGTCTATGCCCAGATGGGACGCGGCAAGACGGAACGCAATGTTGGCTTTGCCCTGGCAACCATTGCAGGCACGCTGGCAAAGCTGGCTTTCGATGCCTGCCTGTTTAACTCACAGAACTTCGGCTTTGTCAAACTGCCAAAGGAATGCACGACGGGGTCGAGCATCATGCCGCATAAGAAGAACCCCGATGTCTTCGAACTCATCCGTGCCAAGTGTAACAAGCTGCAGGCGCTACCACAGCAGGTGACGCTCATCATGAACAATCTGCCCGTTGGCTACTTCCGTGACCTGCAGATTATCAAGGAGGTATTTCTGCCAGCCTTTGACGAACTGAAGGACTGTCTGCAGATGACCGCCTATATCATCAACAAGATTGAGGTCTGCGATACCATTCTCGACAACCCCATGTACGACCCCATGTTCAGTGTCGAGACAGTAAATAAGCTCGCGTCTGAAGGCTTACCCTTCAGAGACGCCTATAAGAAGGTGGGTCTTGACATCGAGGCTGGCACCTTCCGCCCAGACAAGAACATTCACCATACCCACGAAGGCAGCATCGGCAACCTCTGCAACGACCGCATCGCAGCCTTGATGGACACGGTGCTCAAAGGTTTTTCCTTCGAAAGGGTAACAGAAGCAGAAAAGAGATTATTGGCATGAGACACTACAAAACTATACTGTTCTTACTGGCAACGGTGATGCTGCTTTCCGGTTGCGGCAAGGCCGAAAGTGAATATTCCACATGGGCATGCCGCTTCGCGTATGACAATCCCAACGGCGACCACGTCCTCGCCTCTGCCTTGGGTGGCACACCTGGGGTCTTCTGCTTGATAACGGAGACCACACAAAGAGGTCAGAAGTGCCTCTTCTTCGAGAGCAACTTAGGCATCAAGTCCGACAAGCCCATCCCCGAGACGGCAGAAGAGGTGCAGGCGAAGTTTATCCTTGGGCTAAACAATGGTATTATCGTAGGTTTCCAAGCCTTGGTCACAGAACCTAACAGAGGATTCGTGGCTTACGATGTGCAATGCCCCAACTGCGTACGCCGAGAGAACAACACCATAAATCCCAACTATCGCGTCACCATGGACTCGAAGGCCATCGCCACATGCAGCAAGTGCGGCAAGACCTACGACATGAACAATGGCGGCATCATAACCAACGGCGCTGAAGGCGACACCGGTCTGGCGAAATATGTGGCAGTAACCGATGGTCAGCACATCAGCGTATTTACAAGATAACATTATGCAAATAGAACAACAGATACAACAGGCAGCCATTGCTGCCGTAAAGGCACTCTACCAGCAGGACGTGCCTGAAAAGATGGTACAACTGCAGAAGACACGCAGCGAATTTGAGGGTAATTTGACCCTCGTGGTGTTTCCCTTTGTCAAGATGGCTCGCAAGAGTCCTGAGCAATGTGGTCAAGAGATTGGCGAATACCTCGTTGCCAACTGCGATGCCGTCAGCAAATATAATGTAGTGAAGGGGTTCCTGAATCTTAGCATTGCCGATGCCGCCTGGTTACAGCTACTCACCGACATCGACAACGACCCACACTATGGCGAACGCGCTGCCGACGAGAATTCACCCCTCGTCATGATTGAATACTCATCACCCAACACCAACAAGCCCCTCCACCTCGGTCACGTACGCAACAACCTGCTGGGATGGTCGCTGGCACAAATTATGCAGGCCAATGGCAACAAGGTAGTGAAGACCAATATCGTCAACGACCGTGGCATCCACATCTGCAAATCTATGCTGGCATGGCTGAAGTGGGGCAATGGCGAGACACCTGAGTCAAGCGGAAAGAAAGGCGATCACCTCATAGGCGACTACTACGTAGCCTTCGACAAACATTACCGCGAGGAGGTAAAGGCCCTGGCCGCCCAACTCGCGCTCAGCGGTGTACCCGCTGAGCAAGCGGAAGAGCGTGCCAAGCAGGAGGCTCCCCTCATCAAGGAGGCTCATCAGATGTTGGTGAAGTGGGAACAGAACGACCCTGAGGTGCGTGCCCTGTGGGAGAAGATGAACGCATGGGTGTATGCCGGCTTCGACGAGACTTACCAGAAATTGGGTGTCTCCTTCGATAAGATTTATTATGAGAGCCAGACCTACCTGAAGGGAAAGGCTAAAGTGGAAGAGGGTCTTGCCAAAGGACTCTTCGAACGCCATGATGATGGTTCGGTATGGGCAGACCTCACCAACGAAGGCCTCGACAAGAAGCTGTTACTACGCAGTGACGGCACCTCCGTCTATATGACTCAGGACATCGGCACCGCCGAGATGCGTTTCCACGACTATCCCATTGACAAGATGATTTATGTCGTAGGCAACGAGCAGAACTACCACTTCCAAGTCCTCTCTATCCTACTCGACCGCTTAGGCTTCAAGTGGGGCAAGGAGCTGACACACTTCTCCTATGGAATGGTGGAGTTGCCCAACGGTAAGATGAAGTCGCGCGAAGGTACCGTTGTCGATGCTGACGACCTGATGGCACTCATGGTAAGCGATGCCCGCCGTGTCAGCGACGAGGCAGGCAAGAATGCCGACATGACGGAAGAGGAGAAGCAGGAGATTGCACGTATTGTAGGCATGGGTGCCCTGAAATACTTCATCCTCAAGGTCGATGCCCGCAAAAACATGCTCTTCAATCCCGAGGAGAGCATCGACTTCAACGGCAATACAGGACCTTTCATCCAGTACACCCACGCCCGCATCCGCTCCATATTGCGCAAGGCGGCGAATACAAACGTGTCTAGCCTTTCTAGTACTTCTAGTTCTTCTAGTCTTTCTAGCAAAGAGGTGGAACTCATCCAAAAGATGAGCGAGTATGGTGCCGCTGTCGAGCAGGCTGGCACCGACTACAGCCCCTCTGGCATTGCCAACTACTGCTACGAGCTGACGAAGGTCTTCAACCAGTTCTATCACGACTATAGCATCCTCAACGAGGAGGATGAACAGAAGAAGGCTGTGCGTCTGGTGATTGCCCGCAATGTAGCTAAGATTCTCAAGAACGGCATGGCACTCCTGGGTATCGAAGTGCCTGAAAGGATGTAGTAGAAGTTGAAAGTTGAGAGTTGAAAGTTGAGAGTTGAAAGTTGAGA
>CAMNIA010000041.1 GCA_946540105.1 uncultured Prevotella sp.
GGGTCTATCTTTTCGTAAGTAGGTCCAGCGGTAATCATGATTTTCTTGCCTTTTAAGTCTTTGGGTTCAAAGTAGTTGTCAAGGAACTTTACGATTTCTTCAGGTTCCTCCATCCTGCCTTTGCCTTCTAAGCCAGAAGCCAGGAAACCGCTTTGGGGCTCGATGATTAGGTTGCCATACGACTGTAGCTTCTTGAGGTTGTCCTGTGTCGTCGGGTGCTTGTACATATCGAGATCCATAGCAGGAGCGATGAAGACGGGCGCTTTCATTGACAGATAGGTAGTGATGAGCATGTTGTCAGCCACCCCGTTAGCCATCTTCCCTAATGTCGAAGCGGTACAAGGGGCAATGAGCATCGCGTCAGCCCACACTCCCAGCTTGACATGAGAGTTCCAGGTGCCGTCACGTTGCGAGAAGAACTCGCTAACGACGGGCTTTTGTGTCAGAGCTGATAGGGTGATAGGGGTGATAAACTCTTTGCCAGCGGGTGTGATGACCACCTGCACTTCAGCGCCGGCCTTAATGAGTCCTCGAATAGTGTAGCAGGCTTTATAGGCTGCGATAGAACCCGTAATACCCAATACTATTTTCTTTCCTTTTAGCATTTGTTCTATGATTAAGAAACGGGGCATAACCCCGTTTCGTGCTTGTTTGTATTGCCCTTGTCTTTTAAAATGTGGCGACTCTGCTTTTCCCTTATTTCTGTGCCTCGCGCAGACGTATACGTGTCAGCACCTGCTTGGTGTTGTAGGTGAAGTCACCATTGAGAATCCAACTATAATATCCAGGGTCGAAGCGTAGCACTTCAGCGACGGGCAGTCCCTTGTGCTTGCCGAAATTGAAGACTTCGGTCCTTACGCCTTTGACGTCTGCCCAAACAATGCGACCAGCAAAGTCAACATTGTCGTTGGTCTTTGAGAAGTCTGCCAGCGCTTGCATGTCGTTTTCCAACACACGCCCTTCTGGGTCTTCTCCCAGAGCACGCTGGTGTTCTTCGGTATAGTAGTCCAACTCACCCATCAGCACACGGTAGGTAGCTTCAGTATCCTGATCGGCCCGATGCGCCTCAAAGTCGTCTTCCATCTTTCGCCCAGTATAGAACTTATAGGCAGAAGCCAGGTTGCGACGCTCCATCTTCTTGAAGATGGTGCAGGCATCAATAAGTCGAGCCTTAGAAAAGTCGAAGTCTATGCCAGCCCGTAAGAACTCTTCAGCCAGCAGAGGCACGTCGAAGTGGTTGGAGTTAAAACCAGCTATGTCGCTGCCTGTAAACACATCGCATAGTTTTGCAGCTATCTGTTTGAAGGTTGGCTTGTCCTTGACATCATCATTGGTGATGCCTGTCAGTTTTACGACCTCGTCAGGAATGGGTTTCTCTGGGTTGATGAGTTCGTCGCCTCTCACTTCATGACCATCAGGAAACACCTTGATATAAGACAACTGTATGACGCGTTCTTTGACCAAGTCGAGTCCTGTCGTTTCTAAGTCGAAGATGACGAGCGGTTTTTGAAGATTTAGTTTCATGTCTTTCCTCTTATCTTCTCGTTTATTACATCAAACCTCTTAATCATTGATCAGCATAGGCATCATCAGCATGAGAACATCCTGATTCTCAGGCTGCTCGGAGGGCAGGACAAGTCCTGCACGGCTGGGGTCAGCCAACTGGATGTTAACCTCCTGACAGTCGAAGTTGCCTAAGATTTCTATAAATGACGAGCCTTTGAAACCAATGCTCATGGGCTGACCGTTATACATACACGACATGCGCTCGGTAGCAGTCTTTGAGAAGTCGTAGTCTTCAGCATCCAGTTGCAGTGTGCCGCCTTCAACGTGGAAGCGTATGAGGTTGCTTGAGTCATTGGCGAAAGGTTGTACGCGACGGAGTGCTGCCAGCAGAGCCAAACGGTCAACGGTCAGCTGGTTAGGATTGCTCTGCGGAATGACAGAGTTGTAGTTGGGGTATCGTCCTTCGATGAGGCGGCAGATGATTTCACCGTCGCCCAGGTTGATTTGTGCGTTACGCTCATCAAAGCGGATTGTGACATCGCCGCCATCCTTGCCCAACAGGCTCTTCAGCAATGTAGCGGGCTTCTTTGGCAGAATGAATGCTGCGGCTTGCTCGCTGTGAATGTTTAGCAACTTGTTGCGCACCAGTTTATGTCCGTCGCTGGCTACAATAGCCAGATATTCAGGTGTCAGGTCGAAGTAGATGCCGTTCATGACGGGACGCAACTCGTCCTGTGCTGTAGCGAAGAGTGAACGGTTGATGTTTTCAGCCAGTAGTGCATTGGAGATGACGATTTCGTTGGCGGCAAAGTTGAGACCTTGTGGCTGTGGAAACTCGTCGGCGTTTTCTACGGGCAGGGAGAAGAGACCGTTCTGATATGAAATCTTAGCCATATTTGTTGACAGGTCGACATCGAAGGTGATGGGCTGCTCTGAGAAACCCTTGACGGCTTCCAACAGGTCGTGGTTGCCAATGCAGAAGCGACCATCGCTGTCACTTTCTGTCAGTTCAAGCTGAGTCTTCATCACATTCTCACTGTCTGATGCTGTCAGATGAAGGTTGTTCTCGTGAATGTCAAAAAGGAAGTCTGACAGTATGGGCAGTGAATTCTTACTGTTAATCACTCTCGACAGAGCGACAAGTTTGCTGCTTAATGCAGTGCTGGAAACTGTAAATCTCATGAGTATTTATATTTTTAGTTTTATCTTATTTTCAGATTTGAGTACAAAAATACAAAAAGTCTGGCTCAAATGCAAAAATATTTTGGGAAAATTGCTCCTTTTTAATTTATTTTCCGTAATTTCGCAGTCTGAAACTAAAAAAGAACAACAAATTACGTATAAAAGATTATGGATTTAACAGGTAAGATTATTGCCGTATTGCCGGCAAGCAGTGGTGTTTCTCAGCGCACAGGTAACGCTTGGATGTCGCAGGACTATGTTATCGAGGTTCCTGGTCAGTATCCTAAGAAGTGTGTGTTTCGTGTGTTTGGTGAGGACCGCATTAAGCAATTTAATATACAGATGGGCGAAGACCTGACGGTATCGTTCGACATTGATGCTCACGAGTTTAACGGTCGTTGGTTTAACGATGTTCGTGCATACAATGTACAGCGTGGTGCAGTGGCTCCTGCCGCTGCCGCTGTTGGTGGTGCGGCTCCGTTCCCTCCACAGGCTACCCCTCAGGATGCAACAGCTCCGTTCCCTCCCGCTCAGGAACCAGCAGGCGAGGGTAGTGCTGACGATCTGCCCTTCTAAGAGCTGATGAGTGTGATAAATATAAGTTCGCGCGTACATTATTTATATATAGTACGCACTGAAATGTTATCTCTCGCAAAGAAACGTTGTTTCTCTGCGAGAGTTTCGTTGTTTCTCTCATAGCAACACGCCGTTTCTCTTGTTGCGTTTCGCTTCCAGCGCAACAAATTTGCAGAAGAGCCGTTTTTTTTATAAAAAGTAACTATTGTTTTGAAAAAAATGTGTAACTTTGCACCCATTATGAAAAGAATATATTCTATTTTAATACTATTCGTGTGCTGTGCGGTGGTGACATACGCACAAGCAGTCAGTGATGGTGCCGTCGTTTCTAGTGCGATAAAAGCAAAACGTTCTGGTCAGTCAGAATCTCAGATAGCATCATCTCTATTAAAGCAAGGTGCCTCGCCTGCTCAGTTGCAACGTCTGAGAGGTCAGTATGCCAGTCAAATAAACAAGGCAGGAATGGACGCTGCCGTTGACAATGGCCTCAGGGATGCTATGAACCGCCAGCGCTCAAACAATGAGCCAGGAAATGAAGGTTCTGGTACAAATAATGAGATTCTGGAGTTAGCGGGCAATGACGAATTAAGTGATGCCGAAACTCAAAAACAAGGTGGAGTTGTCATTGGAAAGAGAGTCTTTGGGCGTAACATCTTTAACAATCCCAATCTGACATTCGCTCCAAATATGAATATCGCTACTCCGCAGAATTACGTCATCGGTCCTGGTGACGTTCTGATGGTTGATGTATATGGGGCTTCACAAGAGAACCTGAAGTTGACGGTTTCACCCGAAGGCGATATATATATACCCGAATACGGACCTATCCAGGTTAGTGGCTTGCAAATCAGTGCAGCTCAGAGTCGTATCAGGAGCAGATTGGGACGTTTCTTCCAAAGTTCGGACATCCGCACCACTTTAGGACAGACACGCTCCATCCAGATTAACGTCCTTGGTGAGGTTCGTGTACCTGGAACATATACGCTGAGTTCCCTTTCGACCGTTTATCATGCCCTTTATCGTGCAGGTGGTGTAAGCGATCTGGGAACACTTCGTAACATCAAACTCTACCGTCAAGGCAAGTTGGTAACTGTTGTCGACGTCTATGAGTTTATCTTGAACGGTCGCTTGGCAGGTAATGTCCGTTTGGAAGACAACGATGTCATTCAAGTAGGTACATATGACTGTTTGGTAGACATTCAAGGACACATCAAGCGTCCGATGGCTTATGAAATGCGTGATGGTGAAACTCTGTCGACCTTGCTGAAGTACTGCGGAGGCTTCACCAGTGATGCTCATCGAAAGACACTGCGAGTAAGTCGCAACACGGAAACGTTGAAGAACGTGTTTAATGTTGATGAGTTTGACTTCTCGTCTTTCAAACTGCGCGATGGTGACTCCATTGGTGTAGAAGCAATCTTTGATCTTTATGAGAATATGGTTCAGGTCAATGGTGCAATAGGACGTCCAGGCATGTACCAACTTGGCGAGAAAGTTTATAGTGTCAAAAGTTTGATAGAACGAGCTGAAGGCATGACGCCTGAAGCCATGACCAATCGTGCTGTGCTACGTCGCTTAAAGCCAAACCGCACGCAAGAGGTAATGTCGGTCAATCTTGAAGGTATTATGAATGGAACTGAGCCTGACATTCCTCTTCAGAATGAGGATGTGCTTTTTATTCCAACCATTCCTGATCACCAGAACCTTCGTACAATTACAATATTAGGCGAGGTTGTGTTCCCTGGAACCTATGAGTATGCCGACAGCATGACTATTGAGAATTTTATCCTACAAGCTGGTGGCTTGACGGATGCTGCCTCAATTGCTAAGGTCGATGTGTCGCGTATGCCTCACAATCCTGGCGCAACGTCTGCGGGTATGGAATTAAAGAAGACATACACCTTTACTATCGATGAGAATTTCCAGTTTGAGAACGACAAGAACTTTATCCTCCAACCCTTCGATATTGTACAAGTTCGTCGAAGCCCTACTTATCAGGATCCCATAACAGTCTCTGTTGATGGAGAAGTATTGTATCGGGGAGACTATACGATGGAAAAGAAGAATATGCGCCTGACAGACTTGGTGAAGGCTGCAGGTGGTATTATTGATGGTGCCTATGTTCGTGGTGCGCGTCTGGAACGTAGGATGAGTGCTGACGAGCGAGCTCGTATTATGTCTGTTATTCGTATGGCACGTCAGAGTGGTGGTGATACCAGTGACTCTATTTCACTGAATAAGCTAGCCCTGCGTACAACATATACCGTAGGTATCTATCTGGATGAAGCCTTGAAGAATCCTGGCTCTACGCTGGATGTTGAGTTGCAGGACGGAGACCGCTTGGTGGTACCACGCTTTAACCACACCGTTCGTATCAGTGGTGACGTCAATACGCCTAATACTGTCGCATTTGAAGAAGGCAAAAACTACAAGTACTACATTGAGCAGGCTGGTGGCTTCGGTGAGCGTGCCAAGAAGAAGAATGCCTATATAGTGTATCAGAATGGTACGATGGCTCTGGCGAGAAAAGGTAAGATAGAACCAGGCTGCGAGGTCATTGTTCCAACAAAGGTGAAGAAAGATCCTGCTACCCTGCAAGCTTGGGTCGGCATAGGAACAGGCTTGGCTTCAATTGGTACGATGTTTGCAACCATTGCTCACCTCGTAAAGTAATACGTAATAGATTGAATTATGTCTGAAGAAAACAATATCAACGTTATAGAAGAGGAGTCTTCCATCGACTTCGGCAAGATATTCAAAGATCTGCTGAAGCGTAAGAAACTCTACTACAAGGTGCTTCCCATAGCATTCGTGCTGGCTGCTATCTATGCGCTCGGCTTGCCCAATTACTATACCTGTACTGTTACGATGAGCCCTGAGCTGAGCACCAGACGCTCTACGAGCTCGCTGGCTTCATTGGCATCCAGCTTTGGTGTCAATCTCAGTAGTGCGGCAGCAGGCAATACGGAGGCGCTTTTCCCAACGCTGTATCCTGAGCTGATGAACAGTGTGGCTTTCCAGACAACATTATTCCCAGTAAAGATTCATCGCGAGAAAGACAGCAAGATGATGACTTACTATGAGTATCTTGAGAAAGAGCAGAAAGCCCCTTGGTGGTCGGAAGCCAAGAGTGCAGTAATAAAAGGAATCGTGGGATTGTTTGTCAGTGAGAAGAAGAAAGAGAAGACAACCGTCGACCCCTTTAAACTGACAAAGAAGCAGATGGCTATCGTGAAGTCGATGAAGCAGCGAATTGTCTGTGATGTCGACAAGAAGACGATGGTGATTACCATTAAGGTCACCGACCAAGACCCACTGATTGCAGCTACGATGGCCGACTCGGTTCAGCATCGCTTGCAGGACTTCATAACACAATATCGTACCAAGAAGGCACGCATAGACTATGAGTACAGCAAGAAAGTATATAAAGAGGCAAAGGACCGCTACGACAATGCTCGTCACCGTTACGCCAACTATGCCGATGCCAACCGCATGGCAATTCTGGAGTCTGTGCGCAGTACGCAGAACGACTTGAACAACGAGTTGCAGATACAATTCCAAGTATACTCACAGGCCTCTGCTCAAATGTTGCAGGCGGAAGCCGACGTGCAGAAAGACACGCCAGCATTTACCTTGCTCGACCCAGCCACTGTTCCTGTCCAGAAGGCAGGACCCAAACGTGCGCAGATGTGTCTGATATTCCTGTTCCTTGCCTTCTTAGGCACGACAGTATATATATTATATAAGGAAGACGATCTCAAACCCCTTCTCGGCCTTTCATAGCCGGGTAGGGGATTCCTATAGTAATAACTAACTCTAAAACAAATATCATTATGTTATCTCAACAAGACCTGAAACAGTTGGCTCAGAAGGGAATCTCTGAGCAACAAATCGAGACACAGTTAGGACAGTTTAAGACGGGTTTCCCATTCCTGAAGTTAGAGGCTGCTGCAGCTATAGGCAAGGGCATTATTGCTCCTGGCGATGCAGAGCGCAAGCAGTATGTTGAGGCTTGGCAGCAGTATAAGGCTGAAGGCAAGAAGGTGGTGAAGTTCGTGCCAGCATCAGGCGCAGCCAGCCGTATGTTCAAAGACATGTTCGCCTTTGTCGATGCCGACTACGACGTACCCACTACCGACTTTGAAAAGAAGTATTTCGACAACATCGAGAAGTTTGCATTCTATCAGGAGCTTGATGCTGCCTGCAAGAAGAACGAAGGCAAAGGCATCAAGGATCTGATGGCTGCTGGCAACTATAAGGCTGTTGCTGCCAATATGCTGAAAGCCGAGGGCCTGAACTACGGTCAGTTGCCTAAAGGACTGCTTCTGTTCCACAATTATCCTGAGGGACCTCGCACTCCGATGGAAGAACACCTGGTAGAGGGTGCCTTGTATGCCGCTTCAAATGGTGAGGCACATGTTCACTTCACTGTCAGCCACGAACACATGGAACTCTTCAAGCAGAAGGTGGCTCAGAAGGCTGACATCTATGCTAAGAAATATGGTATCAAATACGACATCAGCTTCTCAGAACAGAAGCCCTCGACCGATACCGTTGCTGCCAACCCTGACGGAACGCTGTTCCGCAATAGCGACGGCTCACTGCTGTTCCGTCCTGGAGGTCACGGTGCCCTTATTGAGAATCTGAACGAGATAGAGGCTGACGTCATCTTCGTTAAGAATATCGACAACGTCGTGCCCGATCGTTTGAAGAGTGACACCGTTGAGTGGAAGCAAATTATTGCAGGCGTACTCGTCACATTGCAGAAGAAGGCCTTTGAATATCTGCGTCTGCTCGATACAGGCAAGTACACCCATGAGCAGATAGAGGAGATCATCCGCTTCGTTCAGCAAGACCTGTGCTGTCGCAAAGCCGACATCAAGCAGTTGGAGGATGCCGATTTGGTCATCTACCTGCGTAAGAAGCTGAATCGTCCCATGCGTGTATGTGGTGTCGTGAAGAATGTAGGCGAACCTGGTGGCGGTCCGTTCCTTACCTACAATCAAGACGGTACCGTCAGCTTGCAGATTCTGGAGTCGAGCCAGATAGACAAGTCGAACAAGGAGTATATGGAGATGTTTACCAAGGGTACCCACTTCAATCCGGTAGACCTTGTTTGTGCTGTCAAGAACTACAAGGGCGAGGCTTTCGACCTGCCTAAGTATGTGGATCCCACTACGGGTTTCATCTCACAGAAGTCAAAGAGCGGCAAGGAACTGCAGGCTCTCGAGTTGCCCGGTCTGTGGAACGGTGCTATGAGCGACTGGAACACAGTATTCGTAGAGGTTCCCCTGTCAACCTTCAATCCCGTGAAGACTGTCAATGACTTGCTGCGCGAACAGCACCAGTAAATAAGCGAAAACTAAGGGGAAGGCAAGAGAAAATTGTAATTTTCTTTTGCTTTTCCCTTTCTTATGCGTACCTTTGCAGTCAGAAAACGAAACAGACTGAGAATTATGTGTGGAATAGTAGGTTACATTGGAAAGAAAGAAGCATACCCTATCTTAATTAAGGGACTTCGCCGCCTCGAATATCGCGGTTATGATTCAGCAGGAGTAGCACTCATCAACAACAGTGGCGCACTCAACGTTTACAAGACAAAGGGCAAGGTGGATAATCTGACAGAGTATTGTCAGGATAAGGATGTCAGCGGATGTGTGGGCATTGCTCATACACGCTGGGCAACTCACGGAGAACCCTCAAGCCGCAATGCGCATCCTCACTATTCAGAGTCGCACAATCTGGCCATCATCCATAACGGCATCATAGAGAACTACGCTGATATCAAAGTGAAACTGCAAGCCAAAGGTGTGACATTCCAAAGCGATACGGATACAGAGGTACTGGTTCAGCTTGTTGAATATATCATGGTGAAGAAGCAACTGTCGCTGTTGGAAGCCGTGCAAGTTGCATTGTTTCAGGTGATTGGTGCCTATGCTATTGCCATTATCGACAAGCGTGACCCCCAACAGATTATTGCGGCTCGCAAACAGAGTCCGCTTGTGGTGGGTATCGGTGACGGTGAATTCTTCCTGGGCAGCGATGCTAGCCCTATCATTGAGTATACAGATAAAGTTGTTTACCTGGAAGACGGCAACATTGCAGTCATCCGACTGGGCGAAGAGCTGAAGGTGGTGAGCATTCTTGGCGAGGACCAGCATTTGGCAGTAAAGACTGTCGATATAGACTTAGGACAGATAGAGAAAGGTGGCTATCCTCACTTTATGCTGAAAGAAATCTTTGAGCAGCCGGAATGTCTGAATAACTGTATGCGTGGCAGAATCAATATCGAGGCCGACCACGTCACCTTGTCGGCACTCATAGACTACCGCCGTCAACTGCTGGAGGCCAAGCGCATCGTGATAGTAGCCTGTGGTACTTCATGGCATGCAGGCTTGATAGGCAAGCAGATCATAGAGACGCTATGCCGCATACCAGTAGAAGTGGAGTATGCTTCAGAGTTCCGCTATCGTAACCCCGTAGTGACGAGCGATGATGTGGTGATTGCCATTTCGCAGAGTGGCGAGACCGCCGATACTTTGGCGGCTATACAGCTGGCAAAGGAGAAAGGAGCCTTTATCTATGGTATTTGTAACGCCATTGGCTCGTCGATACCCAGAGCAACTGATACAGGAACATATATTCATGTAGGACCGGAGATTGGCGTTGCTTCAACGAAGGCCTTTACAGGTCAGGTAACAGTTCTCACCATGTTTGCTTTGGCATTGGGTGAGGCCAAAGGTACCATTGACCGTCTGGAATACTTGAAGATAGTACGAGGCTTAAGTCAGATTCCCGAAATCATCAAGGAAGTGTTGAAGTCAAACGACAAGGTGGCAGACTTGGCTCGCACCTTTACCTATGCTCACAACTTCCTGTATTTAGGGCGTGGTTTCTCTTATCCAGTGGCATTGGAAGGAGCTTTGAAACTGAAAGAAATCAGCTATATACATGCAGAAGGTTATCCTGCAGCCGAAATGAAACATGGTCCTATCGCGTTGATAGATTCCGATATGCCTGTCGTCGTCATTGCCACACATAACGCGATGTACGAGAAAGTGCTCTCCAACATACAGGAGATTAAAGCTCGCCAGGGTAGGGTAATCGCATTGGTTACCAAAGGCGACGACACCATAGCGCGTATTGCTGACGAGGTGATAGAGTTACCCGATGTACAGGAGTGTCTCGAACCGCTCGTCGCCACAATTCCGCTCCAGTTGTTAGCTTACCATGTTGCTGTATGCAAAGGAAAGGATGTTGACCAGCCACGTAACTTGGCAAAGTCAGTCACCGTAGAGTAAATAATTAGGCAAATATTTGGCTAAATGCCAAATATTTGCTACTTTTGCATCGCAAAACAACTAAAACCTTGCTTCAGAATGGAGTTGAATGAAACCTTTGAGTCGCAAATCAATCGCAGTGATTATAAGATATTGATTGTCGATGATGTCATCAGCAATGTGTTGTTGCTGAAGATATTGTTGACGAATGAAAAGTTTCAAGTATGCACAGCAGCCAATGGCCATCAATGTATAGAGCAAACAAAGAAGGAAAAGCCCGACTTGATTTTGCTGGATGTGATGATGCCCGACATCAGTGGTTTCGATACGGCTGTTATTCTGAAGAAAGACCCTGAGACACGCGACGTTCCCATTATCTTCCTGACGGCTCTGAACAATCCCAGCGATTTGGTGAAAGGCTTCCAGGTGGGAGCTAACGACTTCTTGACAAAGCCTTTTAACAAAGAAGAACTGGTAATGCGTGTCATGCACCAGATAGAACTGGTTGCTGCCAAGCGTACCATCGTAAGGCAGAATGAAGAACTGAAGCGAACCATTCAGAACCGCGACAAGATGTATTCTGTCATTGCTCACGACCTGCGTTCTCCTATGGCTTCTATTCGTATGGTTCTTAACCTGGCTGTCAATGTGGTGTCTCCCGAGATGGTTGGCGAGGAAATCTTCGGATTGTTGGATAAGGCCAACCGTGAATCAGAAGAAACCCACGACTTGCTGGACAACCTGCTGAAGTGGACGAAGAGTCAAACGGGCAGACTGAATGTCGTATATCAGGAAATCGAATTGGATGATATCATTCCGGGTGTGGTAGACATCTTTAAGATGATAGCAGAGATGAAGAAAATCAAGCTTCAGTATCTGCCGTCAGAAGAGAAGCTGACAGTGCATGCCGACAACGACATGCTGAAGACCATCATCCGAAATTTCCTGTCCAACGCCATCAAGTTTACGCCCGAGGGTAAGGGTATAGAGGTGTTCTATAAGCGTGAGGGCGACTTTGCACGCATCTGTGTGCGTGACCACGGCGTGGGTATTGCTGCCGACCGTGTTAGCGGTATCTTCCATAAGGGTGAGACGACCTATGGCACCGGTGGTGAAGAAGGTTCCGGTCTTGGTCTTCAACTCTGTCAAGACTTTGCACGCAAACATGGCGGTGACGCTTATGTAGAGTCCGTCTTGGGTGAGGGTTCGACGTTTAGCTTTACTATTCCCTTGGAGAAAAGGCAAACAGAAGAACAAAATATTACGGATGACAAATAACTGTCATCCGTAACTTTTTTAGTTTCCCCGAGATGTCGCGATAAAGCGACAAACGTGTTGTCCGTTTTTTACTCAGCCTTGAAAAGGTCTTTGATACCTCCGATGCTGCCCAGCAGGTTGGTGGCTTCGTAAGGCAGGTAGACCGTCTTGGTCTTGTCGCCAGATGCCAGTTCTTGCAACATCTGTATGTACTTTTGAGCCAAGAGGTAGTTGGCAGGATTGGTTGACTTGCCAACGGCTTCAGTTATCAGTTCAATGGCTTTCGCCTCAGCTTCAGCCTTGCGGATGCGAGCCTGTGCTTCACCTTCGGCATGAAGGATGGCTTGCTGCTTCTGCGCATCAGCACGGTTGATGATAGCCGTCTTCTCACCTTCTGATGCCAGGATTTCTGCAGCCTTCTCACCTTCAGATGTCAGAATCTGTGCACGTTTGTTTCGTTCAGCC
Source organism: uncultured Prevotella sp. (assembly GCA_946540105.1). GTDB lineage: Bacteria > Bacteroidota > Bacteroidia > Bacteroidales > Bacteroidaceae > Prevotella. The sequence continues at coordinate 12,267 of CAMNIA010000041.1, forward strand.
TGCATCTGTTTCTCCATCGCGTTCAGTACGGTAGCAGGAGGAACAATGTCTTGCAGTTCGACACGATTCACCTTGACACCCCACTTGTCAGTGGCATCATCCAATACGGCACGCAGCTTCGTGTTGATGGTGTCGCGCGAGGTTAGCGTCTCGTCCAGCTCCAGTTCGCCAATGATGTTACGCAGTGTTGTCTGTGTCAGCTTTTCAATAGCGTTGGGCAGGTTTTGTATTTCGTAGACAGCCTTGAAGGGGTCCACAATCTGGAAGTATAGCAACGCATTGATTTCCATCTGGATGTTATCCTTGGTAATCACGTTTTGTGATGGGAAGTCATACACCTGTTCACGCAGGTCGATGCTGTTAGAGTAAGCGTAGCGACCACGTGTCAGCACTACGATTTCTTTTGCACGATCAATGAAGGGGATGATGATGTTGATACCAGGATTCAGCGTAGCATAGTAGCGTCCGAGGCGTTCGA
>CAMNIA010000042.1 GCA_946540105.1 uncultured Prevotella sp.
CAGCCTAAGAAAAAACCAACCTGAAAGGCTATAACCTTAAAACGGGGAAAAAGAAAAAAGGGGAAGTTACTTCCCCTTTAATGCTGCTATAGATTCTTTCAGTGCTGCTATCTTTTCTTCCGAATCACTCTTCTTCTTACGTTCCAGCGCGACAACCTGTTCAGGTGCGTTCTGTACGAACCGCTCGTTGGAGAGTTTCTTCGTGACACCTTGCAGGAAACCTTCCAAGTGTTTTATTTGAGCTTCTAACTTCTCAATCTCGGCAGCAACATCAATCATGTTGCCAAGAGGAACAGCAAACTCGTCGGTTCCCATCATGAAAGCAGAGGAAGTAGCGTCTTTCTCACTGACGACAGCGATGTTGCTCAGGTTTGCCATCTTTGTGATGACAGCATTATAAGCTTCGAAGGCGTTCCGTCCTACAGCCTGTAACTCCAACTGTTCTTTGGGAGCAATATTCTTCTGTGAGCGAACCATGCGGACGGCGCTGACAATCTGTTTCACCTGCTCGATGTCAGCCAGCAGCTGTTTCTCGTCAGCTGATGGGTTGTCCAGCGTAAGTTTTTCGCGCATGATGCTGTCACCTGCGTTGCGCTCGTAGAGATGTTGCCACAACTCTTCTGTGATGAAAGGCATGAAGGGGTGCAGCATCTTTAGTAACACATCGAACGAACGCAGCGTCTCGTCATAGGTCTTCCGGTCAATGGGTTGCTGCTTACCGTTGATGTATGCGGGCTTAATCATCTCAAGATACCAGGCAGAGAATTCGTCCCAGAAGAGCTTGTAGACAGCCATCAGTGCCTCAGAGATGCGGTACTTTGAGAACAGGTCCTGCAATTCCTCGTTGACTTCTTTCAGTTTTGCATCAAACCATTTGACGGCAATCTTCGCTGCTTCTGTCTGTTCAACATCGGCAACCTGCCAGCCCTTTACCAAACGGAAGGCATTCCAAATCTTATTGTTGAAGTTACGACCTTGTTCGCACAGAGCCTCGTCAAACAAGATGTCGTTGCCGGCAGGCGCAGAGAGCATCATGCCCATACGTACACCGTCAGCGCCGAATTTCTCGATGAGTTCAATGGGGTCGGGCGAATTGCCGAGTGACTTCGACATCTTACGACCCAGTTTATCGCGTACGATACCGGTAAAGTAGACATGTTTAAACGGCATCTTCCCAACATATTCATAGCCAGCCATAATCATGCGTGCTACCCAGAAGAAGATGATATCAGGACCCGTCACCAAGTCGGCAGTGGGGTAGTAGTAGCTCAACTCCTTGTTGCCTGGATTGTTGATGCCGTCGAATAACGAAATAGGCCACAGCCAGCTAGAGAACCAAGTGTCGAGTGCATCCTCGTCCTGACGCAGGTCGGCATCTGTCACTTTAGGATCTTTCTGCTGAGCCAGTTTCAGAGCTGCCTCGCGTGTCTCGGCTACTACATAGTCATCATTCTCATTATAATAGTAAGCAGGAATACGATGTCCCCACCACAGTTGGCGCGAAATACACCAGTCCTGAATGTTCTCCAGCCAATTCTTATAGGTGTTTTTATATTTCTCAGGATAGAACTTGATGTCATCGTCCATCACAGGAGGCAGGGCAATGTCGGCAAAGTGCTTCATCTTCAAGAACCACTGTAGCGAAAGACGGGGCTCGATGGCGGTATCAGGATTTCGCTCAGAATAACCCACCTTGTTGGTATAGTCTTCCACACGTTCCATCAGTCCTGCTGCCTCAAGGTCCTTGGCAATCTGTTTGCGGCAGGCAAATCGGTCCATACCTACATACAGCGGAGACTGGTCAGAGATGGTACCATCAGCATTGAAGATGTCGATGGTTTCCAGGTTGTGAGTCTTACCCAGCATGTAGTCATTGGTGTCGTGTGCGGGAGTCACCTTCAGACAACCCGTACCGAACTCGATGTCGACATAGCGGTCTTCTATGACAGGAATCACGCGGTTCACCAGCGGCACGATGACCTTACGCCCTTTGAGCCATTGGTTCTTCGGGTCTTTGGGATTGATGCACATAGCGGTATCGCCCATGATGGTCTCAGGACGCGTAGTAGCTACGACAGCATAGTATCCTTTCTCGTCTTTATGTACCACGTTGCCTTCGCCCGTAATGGCGTTGCCGTCAACAGCACCATCGACATAATACTTCAAATGGAACAGGTGGCTTTTCTCCTCCTTGTAGACGACCTCTTCGGTAGAGAGTGCCGTCAGCGCCTTCGGGTCCCAGTTGACCATACGTTGTCCACGATAGATAAGTCCCTTGTTGTAGAGGTCGACAAAGACTTTGATGACGCTCTTGCTGCGTGTCTCATCCATAGTGAAGGCAGTGCGGTCCCAGTCGCAGCTGGCACCCAGTCGGCGCAGTTGCTTCAGAATGATGCCTCCGTGTTCGTCGGTCCAGTCCCATGCGTGCTTCAGGAACTCTTCACGAGTCAGGTCGTGCTTCTTGATTCCTTGTTCGGCAAGTTTCTTCACCACCTTAGCTTCAGTAGCAATAGAAGCGTGGTCGGTACCAGGCACCCAACAGGCATTTTTTCCCTCCATGCGTGCTCTGCGCACCAAGATGTCCTGAATGGTATTGTTCAACATGTGTCCCATGTGTAACACACCCGTCACATTTGGTGGTGGAATGACGATAGTGTAGGGCTCGCGTCCGTCAGGTTTAGAGCTGAACAGTTTGTTATCCAGCCAATACTGATACCATTTTGATTCGACCTCTTTAGGGTCGTATTTACTTGCTAATTCCATATACCTATTTTTAATAATGGCTGCAAAATTAGCAAAAAGTGAGCAAATAACCAAATAATAGCTGCTCTTTTTTACTGAGAGGCCTGCTTCGAAAGGAGTAACAAAGAAGGATGTGCAACAAGAGAGCACATCCTTCGGTATGAAAAAACATTCTGACAGCCAAGCCTGGTTTTGATGTCCTGCTGTCTGTACTGCGCTTTACTTGACGGGAATCTTCTCGACGCGCTTCTGGTGGCGTCCACCCTCGAAAGTAGTCTTGAAGAATTCGTCCATTATCTGACCGGCAGTGTTGTTGTCGATGAATCGTCCGGGCATAACCAGCACGTTGGCATCATTATGCTGACGGGTCATATGAGCAATCTCAGCACACCACGCAAGTCCTGCACGCACACCCTGGTGTTTGTTGAGTGTGATGGCCATACCTTCTCCGCTGCCACAGATTGCGATACCGGGATAGACATCGCCATTCTCGATGCCCCGTGCCAACTCGTGAGCAAAGTCAGGATAGTCAACAGGCTGGTCGCTCCACGTACCATAATCCTTGTATTGATAACCGTGCTCTTCGAGGTACATGAGCACATACTTCTTGAGAGGGTAACCTGCGTGGTCGCAGGCCACGCCAATAGTCTTTGTTTCCATAGTTGTTAAATATTTATATGTTAAACATTTAAATCTTTATATCTCGATAATTATCAGATTTCTAGTGCGTTATTGTGTTACGCAAGAAGCTTCTTGACTTGCTCGTAGACGTTTTGTCCGTTGTATCCGAGTTTCTCGTCAAGCACCTTGTAGGGAGCCGAGAATCCAAAGCTCTGGAGTCCCCACACAACACCGTCGGCACCCACGAGACCTTCAAGGGTGACAGGCAGGCCTGCGGTCATTCCGAACTTCTTCTTTCCTGCAGGAAGAACGCTCTGCTGGTACTCCTGTGACTGCGTACGGAACAGTCCCTCAGACGGAACGCTGACGACGCGCACCTTCACACCGTCCTGACGGAGTAGGGCAGCACCAGCCTCAAGCGTAGAGACTTCCGAACCGCTGGCCAGCAAGATGACATCGTAGTCGGCATCGGAGCCAGCTACCACGTAAGCACCCTTCTGAGCCATCGTGTAGTCGTTGCCTTCCGGCAGCATCTCGATGTTCTGACGCGAGAAGATGAGTGCGGTAGGTGTCTGGGTGTTCTCCATAGCCATACGCCAGCATACGGTAGTCTCTTCAGCATCGGCGGGACGCAGCACGAGCACGCTGTTGCGTCCATGATGGTTCTTCAGTTTCTCCATCAGGCGAATCTGTGCCTCTTGTTCTACGGGCTCGTGAGTAGGACCGTCTTCTCCTACGCGGAAAGCGTCGTGTGTCCAGATGAATTTCACGGGGAGCTCCATCAGTGCAGCCATACGGACCGCAGGTTTCATGTAGTCGCTGAAGACGAAGAAGGTACCGCAAGCAGGAATCACGCCGCCGTGCAGCGCCATACCGATACAGCAGCAGGCCATTGTGAGCTCGGCAACACCAGCCTGGAAGAAAGCACCGCTGAAGTCGCCGCGCACCAGGTCGTGGGTTTTCTTCAGGAATCCATTGGTGTTATCAGAATTAGACAAGTCGGCAGAAGCACATATCATGTTAGGAACCTGCTCAGCCAGTTGACTCAATACAGCTGCCGATGCACTGCGGGTAGCGCTGCCAGCCTTCTGTTCCACCTTGCTCCAGTCAATCTTCGGAGCTTTTCCGCTGAACCATTCCTTCATCAGCTGAGCTTTCTCGGGGTTAGCCTTTGCCCAGTCGGCCTCTTGTGCTTTGCGCTGTGCAACAATCTGCTTCAGCTCCTCACGGCGGCGGGCATACAGCTCCTGGACATCAGGGAATATCTGGAAAGGATTCTCAGGGTCGCCCCCCAGATTCTTTATGGTGTTGATATAGGCATCACCGCCCAGAGGTGCTCCGTGGGTAGCGCAGTTCTTCTCATAGCTGCTGCCGTCGGCCTTGCGTGCTCCTTTACCCATGATGCAGTGACCGATGATGATAGACGGGCGTGCCGACTCTTTCTGTGCGTTTTTGATAGCCTCACGAATCTGGTCCACATCATTACCGTCAATCTTCTGTACATACCAGCCCCACGACTCATATTTCTTGGCAGTATCCTCACACGTAACGACTTCCGTCTTGGTTGACAGCTGGATGTCGTTAGCGTCATAGAACATGATGAGGTTGTCGAGTCCCAGGTTTCCAGCAATACGTCCGGCACCTTGTGAAATCTCCTCCTGTACGCCTCCGTCTGAGATGTATGCATAGATGGTTTGTCCCATCACCTCGCCGAGACGAGCCTTCAGGAATTTTGCGGCAATAGCGGCACCGACGGCGAAGGTGTGTCCTTGGCCCAACGGTCCTGAGGTATTCTCAATGCCTCGTTCAATTTCGCGTTCAGGGTGTCCTGGAGTTACCGAACCCCATTGGCGCAGCTGTTTCAGATCCTCAAGGGTGAATTTGCCGATGAGACACAGCTGTGAGTAGAGCATCGGAGCCATATGTCCCGGGTCTAAGAAGAAGCGGTCGCGTGCTTCCCAAGCAGGATTCTCAGGGTCATAGACTAGAAATTCGGAATACAGCGTGTTGATAAAGTCAGCACCTCCCATCGCACCACCAGGGTGCCCGGACTTAGCTTTCTCAACCATCGAAGCAGCCAGAATACGGATGTTGTCTGCTGCACGATTCATTACTTTGTTGTCATTCATACACCGATATATTGTTAAAGGTTAAATTACTTTTTGCAATTTCACTTGCAAATATACACATTTCTTTTTAAACGGCGGCAAAAATTTCTGATATTTTTCTTGTCTTCTACACATTTTAAGACCTTTTTTGTTACCTTTGCCATCTAAAGATGGCGAAACTACTCACGCTCGACAAAAAAAAGAAAGGTTTTCTTTGTTTTTGTTCTCACTAAATCGTACCTTTGCAGCGTGAAAACACCTATTTATATTATAGAAGAAGAAAAATTGCGGCGTAACCTTGCGCTTATCCGCGAGGTTGCACACCGTACGGACTCTGAATGGATATTGGCATTCAAAGCCTTTGCCTTGTGGAAGACGTTTCCCATTTTCCGCGAATTCATCAGCAGCACCACAGCCAGTTCGCTCAGCGAGGCTCGGTTGGCGCTGGAGGAGTTTGGTGCAAAGGCTCATACCTATTCGCCAGCTTATAAGGACGATGAATTCGACGATATTGTGCGTTGCTCCAGTCATCTGACTTTCAACTCGTTGTCACAATACGAGCGTTTGCATCAGCGGGCAGGGGAGTGTTCGCTGGGGTTACGCATCAATCCCGAATACTCGGAGGTAGGCACCCTGTTGTACAACCCTTGTGCTCCTGGGACCCGTTTTGGGGTTACTGCCGACAAGTTGCCCCAGGTGTTGCCTTCCGACATTCGCGGCTTTCATTGTCATTGTCACTGTGAGAGCGGTTCCGATGTCTTCGAGCGCTCATTGCAGCATATTGAGGAGAAGTTCTCGAAGTGGTTTCCCCAGATAGAATGGATTAACTTCGGTGGCGGACATCTTGTTACCCGCAAGGATTACGACATCGCGTTGCTGGTCAGACTGATGCAAGGTTTCCATCAGCGTTATCCGCATCTGAAGGTTATCTTCGAACCAGGCAGCGCCTTCGCTTGGCAGACGGGTCCTTTGGTGGCCAGCGTCGTTGATATCGTGGAGGATAAAGGCATCCGCACAGCTATTCTCGATGTGAGTTTCACTTGCCACATGCCCGATTGTCTGGAGATGCCCTATTATCCTGAGGTCAGAGGCGCAGAACTGGTTGCTGAAGATGCCGCAGGGGAGGGTGTTGCAGGACATTCCGACAGCACAGGACACCTCTATAGGCTTGGCGGCAACAGTTGTCTGAGTGGCGATTTCATGGGAATGTGGCGTTTTGACCACGAGTTGCAAGTTGGAGAAGCTGTTGTTTTCGAAGACATGATACACTACACAACGGTCAAAACCAACACGTTCAACGGCATCACCCATCCCTCGATAGCGATGCGCTGTCAGGACGGTTCGCTCAAGATGTTACGCCAGTTTACCTATGAAGACTACCGCGACCGCATGGACTAAGCCTCTCAGTAAAAAACAAATCATACCTCTCACCTCTCAGTTAAAAAATGCGCTACTTCATTTGGTTCAGTTACGACGGCACACGTTATCACGGATGGCAGACCCAACCCAACGGCATCACGGTGCAGAGTGAGTTGGAACGTTGTCTGTCGACGCTTTTGCAGCAGCCCGTCAGCGTGACAGGCGCAGGTCGCACAGATACAGGAGTTCATGCGCGACAGATGGCGGCTCATTTCGACATCGACGCGTTGCCGATGAGTGAACACGACCTGACTCATAAGTTGAACGGGCTGCTGCCTCAGGACATCGGCGTAGCGCGTGTTGAGCGTGTAGCCGACGAGCTTCATGCACGTTTCTCGGCTGTCGCGCGTACCTATTACTATTATATACACACCAGCAAGAATCCCTTCCTGCGGACTTACTCGCTGGAAATACATTACCAGCTGGACTTTGAGTTGATGAACGAGGCTGGCCGAATCTTGATGGATTACGATGATTTCGGTGCTTTTTGCAAAGCCGGTAGTGATGTGAAGACTACCATCTGTCACGTGACGCATGCCCAATGGCATCAGACTTCGCCCACTTCGTGGTATTTCCAGATTACCGCCAATCGCTTTCTGCGTAATATGGTGCGAGCTGTTGTGGGTACGCTGATAGAGGTGGGTCGAGGCAAGATGACGCTTCAGGAGTTCCGCCAAGTGATAGAGGGCGGTCGGCGAACGCAGGCCGGCGAGTCGATGCCAGCCAAAGCGCTGTTTCTGGAAAAAGTAGCATATTGAAAATATCAGGTTATCACGTTATACCCCATGAATTGGCTCATATTAGCATTTCTGTCGGCAGCCTTGTTAGGCTGTTATGACTCTTTCAAGAAGGAGGCACTGAAGGCAAATGCCGTCATTCCCGTTCTATTCCTCAACACGCTGTTCTCGTCGCTCATCTTCTTGCCGTTCATCATCATGAGTGCGTCGTCGGATGCGCTCGACGGCAGCATCTTCCACGTAGGCTCTGGTGGCTGGGATGTCCACAAGTATGTTGTGTTGAAGTCCGTCATCGTACTTTCCAGTTGGATATTAGGCTACTTCGGCATGAAGCACCTGCCGCTGACCATCGTGGGTCCCATCAATGCTACGCGTCCTGTTGTGGTGCTCATAGGTGCGCTGCTGGTCTTTGGCGAACGGCTGAACGGATGGCAGTGGGCTGGTGTGCTGCTGGCAGTACTGTCGTTTCTTATGCTCAGCCGCAGCGGTAAGAAAGAAGGCATCGACTTCAAGCACGACCATTGGATATGGATGATTGTCGGTTCTGTGGCGCTGGGAGCCGTCAGCGGGCTTTACGACAAGTACCTTATGGCACCAGCAACAAGCGGTGGTGTCGGCTTGGATCGCATGTTGGTTCAGTCGTGGTATAACATCTATCAGTGTTTCATGATGCTGGCCGTACTCGTTCTGCTGTGGTGGCCCAAGCACCGCGAAACGACCCCGTTTCATTGGCATTGGTCCATCATCTTCGTCAGCATTTTCCTCTCCGTTGCCGATTTCGTTTATTTCTACTCCCTCTCGTTGCCCGATGCGATGATCAGCATTGTCTCCATGGTCCGTCGCGGCAGCGTTGTCGTCAGCTTCCTCTTTGGTGCCGTCTTCTTCCACGAACGGAATCTGAAGGCCAAAGTCTTCGATTTAGCGTTGGTTCTGCTGGGAATGGTGTTCCTTTATATCGGAAGCAAGTAACTTTTTATATCGGAAGCAAGTAACTTTTTATAATCGGAAGCAAGTAACACCGTAGGTAGGGAGAGCAAAAACCCTCATTCTTCTTCAGAAGTGCGAAGAATAATGCTGGTGGCTCCTAGGGTAAAGAGTGTGCCGTCTTCTATGATGCGGCGTTCGCGCGGCTGCAGTTCTACATCACCGACAAAGGTGCCGCAGTTGCTGTTGTTGTCGCTGAGGGTGTAGCGCAGCACACCTTTCTTGTTGCGGCTGACGGTCAGCGTACAGTGGTTCAGGTCTACGCTGGGATCTACGGTTTCAAAGGGCGTGTTGATGGGGTTTCCCTTCTGGTATCGCCCTATGACGTTGTCGCCCATGCGGAGCGGAATGACCTGTTTGAAGTGAAACACGTTCTCGATGACAACGATGCTGCCACACGGCGCCTCCTCAGCCGTACGCTGTCCGTTGTCGCCGTTCAAATCGGTGTTTTCTTGCTTTTGTGTGTTGCGCAGTTTCGAGATGCCTATGCGGATGCCGAACTCCTTTCCGCAAGCGTCACACTTAAACACCAGCGACTGACCTGCCGAATATTTCGTCTCGTCAAAGGTGATGTAGTTGTCGCACTTTGGACACCGTACTCGCTTCATCTGTGTAAAGGTTTTTAGACCGTAGTGGTGTGTTTGTAAACCCAAGCCTCGTAGAACTCCTCGCGGGTGTTCATCTTGTTCAGCTGGCGATAGGCTTCCTCCTGGGTGGCAAACTCGCCGCTGACCACGCGGACGACGTCTCTGTAAACCCACACGCGTGCGTCTTTGAAACCTTGCTCCTTGAGCTTTGCAACATAACTTTCGGCGTTGCTCATCTTAACCTGACTGGCAACAATAATATAATAGGTGGTTTTTGTGGACTTGATTTTTTGCGGGGCGGCAGCCTCACTAGCAGCAGGCTTGGCGGCAACCTCAGCCTTTTCCGTTGCGGGTTCAGCCGGCATACCTGAATAGCTTGTCTGGTCTTCAACAGCAACCTCAGCCTTTTCCGTTGCGGGTTCAGCCGGCACCATGTTGGTGTCCTGCGGTATAAGCTTATAAAGCAACTGATGCTGCAGATGACTCATGCTCTGCGTGCCCAGGTCGCTGTTGGCTACAGGTGTCGAGATGAAGAAGAAGGCAACGATGGTAGCGGCGACGGCAACGGCATTGCGAATCCACGAGACCTTCAGCGTTATGGTCTTGCTTTCTTCTTCAGCATTGTCGGTCGAATCGGCAATCTCCAACAAGGGCGTATCGAGAGCAACCTCTTGTGCTTGCGGTGCTACTTGTTCCTTTTGCTCCTTGACGGCCAGCGCATTGCTGCTCTTGTCTTTCAGCTGCATGAAGGTGTAGCTGCCCAATCCGTAGAGTTCGGGCGACGCGATGCCTGCCTCGCAAGGAGAAAACTGGTAATTGCCCTCTTCATTGACCGTCAGCGTGCCCAGGTTCTCCAGATGGTAGCTGCCTTCTTCGTCCAGCAGACTTTTCAGCTCCTTCACTTCCTGCTCAATGCGCCGCAGGGCTTCCGGATAGCTGATGTCATAGACGTCAACATACGACAGCGCCAACAACGAGTCGTTCATGCGCAACTGCGGATTGAATCCTAAAGTACGCGTAGGAGGTATAAACGAAAAGTCGTCCTGGTCATAGCGAGCAGGAACGCTGTGCGTCATAAATCCCCCAAAATCAGGAACTATCACGCATTCGTTCTCCAAAAGCAGCGCTTCAATATGTTTCTGTAGCTGTATCACGGTGGCAAAATTACGACTTTTTTTGCAAACTTGCAAATAAAAAAGAAGATAAAAATCAAAAAAATTACGCTTATTCTGCGATTTTTTTATTACTTTTGCAACATAAAACGCGTAAAAAGATAAGATATGATTTTCAAGGAAACATCCATCAAAGGTGTGTATATTATTGAACCTCATGTGTTTAACGATGCTCGCGGCTATTTCTTCGAGTCTTGGAAGCAACAAGCCTTTGACGAACACGTGGGCAAGACAGACTTCATTCAGGACAACGAGTCGAAGTCGTCGTACGGTGTGCTGCGCGGACTTCACTACCAGAAAGGCAGCTTTTCGCAGGCTAAGCTCGTGCGCGTCATACGGGGTAAGGTGTTGGACGTTGCCGTAGACCTTCGCAAGTCCAGCGCCACCTTCGGCCAACACGTGATGGTCGAGTTGAGCGACGAAAACAAGCGCCAGCTGTTCATTCCGCGTGGTTTTGCCCACGGCTTCCTGGTGCTGAGCGACGAAGCCATCTTTACCTACAAAGTCGACAACGTGTACGCTCCCCAGGCCGAGGCGGGCATCCGTTGGAACGACCCCGACATCAACATAGCGTGGCCCATTGATATGTCAGAGGTGAAGACGAGCGACAAAGACCTTGCGCAGCCTTTCTTCCGCGATGCCGAAGTTTTTGAGTAACAACATTTTTAGGCCAATGAGACATCACACATTGAAATACATCGTTTTAGCGCTTACCTTCGGGGTGCTGCTCTCTGGCTGTGCGTCGCGCAGCGCTCAGGGGGACGCCCTGCCTGAGAGCCGTGAGGCCAAGCAACTGATGCAGGGACTCTGGGCCGACAGCGAGACCGAGTCGTTGGTCTTCAAGATACAGGGTGACTCCGTCTATTATCCCGACACAACGAGTATGACGGCCTATTTCCGTATCAATGAAGACACCTTATATATAGGTAGCGCCGCCCGCTACCACATAGAGAAGCAGACGGCCCACCAGCTGTGGTTCAGCAGTCAGGGCGGCGATGTGGTGAAGCTGGTCAAGCTCTACAGCGACGAAGCCCAAGAGGCCGACAAGGTCTTTGAGCAGAATCCGGCACAAGTACAGACGCTCACCGAGGTCGTCAAGAACGATACCGTCGTCTTCTACGGAAACCATCGCTACCACCTCTATGTCGCCATCAACCCCACACGCTATAAGGTGGTGCGCCACACGCTGAACGACGATGGTATCGATGTTGAAAACGTGTATTACGACAACATCATCCACCTGAGCATCTTCGAGGGGAGCCAACAGCTCTTCTCGCGCGACTTCCGCAAGCAGGCCTTCCAGCACAGGCTCTCTCCCGACAGGTTGAATCAACTCATCCTGAACAACATGGAGTACGTGCGTACCGACGCCTCCGGCTTCCATCTGGATGTCTCGCTCTGCGTGCCTGGCGATGCCAGCTGCCACCAGATAGAGACCGTCGTGTCGTTCGATGGCGGACTGACAATAATGAAGTAGCGCAAAAAAACGCCCCGTCCGTCATTTTTACCCCCTACATAGATAGCAACGTGAAAGTCACACTCCTACAAACCAACATCCATTGGGCGGAAGTCCGACAGAACATTGCCGAGGCCGAGCAGCTGATGGCTGCCGAGCCCGACAGCGACCTCTACGTGTTGCCTGAGATGTGGACCACAGGCTTTGCTACCCAGCCTCACGGCATTGCCCATAGCGCCGACGACAACACCGCCCTGCAATGGATGCGGCAGACCGCCCGTCAGCGTCGTTGCGCCATCAGCGGCAGCGTTGCGCTGCAGTTGTCCGACGGCACCTTCCGCAATCGTCACTACTTTGTCGACGGACGCGCTGACGCTGTCTATTACTACGACAAGCACCACCTCTTCACCTATGGGCACGAGAATCAGCACTACACCGCAGGCGACAGCCATACCGTTGTCCATTACTGCGGCATGCGTCTCTTGCTGCTGACCTGCTACGACCTGCGGTTTCCCTGTTGGAGCCGTTATTCCGACAGCCTGCAGTACGACGCCATCGTCCTCGTTGCCAACTGGCCGCAAGCCCGTCAGTCAGCGTGGCATCTGCTCATCCGCGCCCGCGCCATCGAGAACCAGTGTTATGTCGTTGCCGTCAATAGAGTGGGGGATGACTGCTTCGGCCATTATGTAGGATGTTCAGCAGCCATCGACCCCATAGGGCGCACCTTAGCGCAGTGTCAGTACGACCGTCAGCACGCCGTCACCGCCGACCTCGACTTGGTGGAACTGGAGCGTCGCCG
>CAMNIA010000043.1 GCA_946540105.1 uncultured Prevotella sp.
GGGTTGCCGACATAATGGATGGGGTAGTGGTGCTTCTGTTCGAAAAACTCGACTTCGAAAGGCAGGATGGAAAACAGTTCGTCAACATCACGTTTGATGTTTTTGATGCGGTATTCCTTCCAAGCCCATATTTTGGGAGAGATATAGTAATAAACTTTGATGTGATGCCGATGAGCGAACTTGGCGATGCTGAGGTTGAAGCCCGGATAGTCGACAAGGATGACAACATCGGGCTGCCACTGGAGGATGTCCTTCTGACACATCTTCATGTTGCGCAAGATGGTCGGCAAGTGTAGCAGGACGGGTATGAACCCCATATAAGCCAACTCGCGATAGTGTTTCACCAGCGTGCCCCCCACTGCTTTCATCAAGTCGCCGCCAAAGTAGCGGAACTCGGCTTCCGCATCCTGCTGCAGCAGACTCTTCATCAGGTGAGAGGCGTGTAGGTCGCCACTGGCTTCGCCGGCTATCAGGTAGTATTTCATGAAAGATTAAAGATTAAAAATGAAAGATGAAAGATTAAGATGGGAAGATGAGAAGATGAGAAGATGTCTGATGTAGGATGTAAGAAGTAAGAGGGGGTTAGAGATTCCACAACTTCAACTGGTCCATAGCCTTATAGGCAGTCAGGTCTATCTGCGTGGGCGTGATGGCTACGTAGCCGTGAGCCAGTGCCCAGTTGTCGGTGTCCTCGGCTTCAGGGGCATCGTTGCGATAGTGGCCTACCATCCACCAATAGTCGAAGCCACGTGGATGATGGAAACGTGTAGTCTCGTCATACCACGTGCCAGGCGCCATGCGACAGATGCGGACACCCAGGTACGACTGCCCCTGCGGCAATACAGGCCGTCTGGCGGCACTAGGACCACCTGCGGTCTGGGGTAAGTCAGGAGGCCCTGGGAAGTTGACATTCAGACAGACACCTTGTGGCAGACCCTCGTTGAGAACCCGTTGCGTGATGTCCCTCACATAAGGTGTCAGCGGGCTGAAGTCAGCATCGGCACGATAGTCGCACAGCGAGAAAGCAACAGAGGGGATGTACTTCATGCAACCCTCAATGGTGACACCCATTGTGCCCGAGTAGTGAGCGTTGACGGAGGCGTTGTCGCCGTGGTTGATGCCGCCAATCACCATGTCCGGTCTGCGCGGACAGAGGTTGTCAAGCGCCATCTTGACACAGTCGACAGGCGTGCCGTTGCAAGCCCATATCTGCAGACCTTCTTCCTTCCGGATGCAAGTCAGCGTGAGAGGTATGGTGGCACTGAAGGCACAACTTTGTCCGCTGCGTGGTCCGTCAGGGGCACATACAAGAACATCAGCCAAGGGTCGCACCATGTTGATGAGCTCGTTGATTCCTTTAGCTTGATAGCCGTCATCATTGGAAATCAGTATCAGTGGTTTCTGCTTCATATCCGTGAATTTGGTTGCAAAATTACTAAAAAAGGTTCACAAACGTGCGATAATTGACAAAAAAGTTGTACCTTTGCAACCTATTGTATATGTATTGTAGAATATTATGGGAAAAATCATAGCTTTAGCAAACCAAAAGGGTGGTGTGGGGAAGACCACCACAACCATCAACCTGGCAGCATCATTAGCCACGCTGGAGAAGACAGTGCTGGTAGTTGATGCTGACCCTCAGGCTAACGCATCGAGCGGCTTGGGCGTCAACATTCAGGAGGTAGACTGTTCGCTCTATGAATGTATTGTCGAGAAGGCCAATATTCTTGATGCTATCTATACTACCGACATTACAGGACTTGATATTATACCCAGTCATATAGACTTGGTGGGTGCAGAGATTGAGATGCTCAATCTGGATAATCGCGAGAAAATTATCAGTCGCTTGCTGGAACCTCTTCGCAAGGACTATGACTACATTCTGATTGACTGTTCGCCGTCGCTGGGTCTCATCACCGTCAATTCGCTGACGGCAGCCGACTCAGTTATCATTCCTGTGCAGTGTGAATATTTCGCGCTGGAGGGTATCTCGAAGTTGCTGAATACCATCAAGATTATCAAGCAGCGCCTGAATCCGAAGTTGGAAATAGAAGGCTTCCTGCTGACAATGTATGACTCGCGTCTGAGACTGGCCAACCAGATTTATGACGAGGTGAAGCGCCACTTCCAGGAATTGGTGTTTAAAACCGTCATCCAGCGTAATGTCAAACTGTCGGAGAGCCCGTCGCACGGATTGCCTGTCATCCTCTATGATGCCGACTCTACAGGTGCGAAAAACCATCTGGCGCTCGCCAAGGAAATCATTTTGAAGAATAGTTAAGCAGTATGGCTGTAAAGAAGAAATTTGCAAGCAATGTGTTAGGCCGTGGGTTGGACGATATCGGTACAGGTCGCGGGCTGGACGCTCTGATAGATACCACCAGCGAGGTAAGGACCGACGGCAGTTCGAACTTGAGTGAGATAGAAATATCGCAGATAGAGCCCAACCCCAACCAGCCACGCAGGGAATTCGACCAGGAAGCCTTGGGAGAACTGGCTAACAGTATTCGCGAGTTAGGCATCATACAACCCATCACCTTAAGAAAGGTAGATGGTCAGAAGTATCAGATCATAGCAGGCGAGCGCCGCTGGCGTGCCTCACAGTTGGCAGGACTGACCAAGATACCTGCCTATATTGTAAGCGTGGAAGACCAGGGCGTGATGGAAATGGCGCTCGTGGAGAACATACAGCGCGAAGACCTGAATGCCATAGAGATAGCGCTGGCCTACCAGCATTTGGCAGAAGCCACAGGAATGACGCAGGCGAAGATCAGCGAAAGGGTAGGCAAGAGCCGTGCTGCCGTCACGAACTACATGCGACTGCTGAAGCTTCCGGCTCAGGTGCAGATGGCACTGAAGAACCATGAGATAGAAATGGGACACGCACGAGCCTTGCTGAGCATAGACAGTCCCTCTGGACAAATAAAACTGTTCAAAGAAGTGCTGCAGCACCAGTACTCCGTCCGTAAAGTCGAAGAGATGGTGCAGGCACTGAAGAGCGGCGAGGAGGTGAAGACACGAGGCAAGGGCGCGGCAGGCGACAAACTGCCCGAGGAGTTCAATAAGCTGCGTGACCGACTGTCGCGACTCTTCCAGACACAGGTCCAGATGACCTGTTCAGCCAAGGGTAAAGGCAAAATCACCATTCCCTTCGACAACGAAGAAGGGTTGGAACGCATCATGAATGCTATAGACGAAATGCATGGGTAGACTGCTGACAATTGTCGCGATGATGTTGGCGACACTGGTATGTAAGGCGCAACAGCCGGACTCCACACTGCAGGTGCTGGACTCTGTTGCCACGCAGGATGCCAGAATCCTGCTGCCTGACGACTCCGCCTCCGTGGTGGTGTACAAGCCAGAGAGCAAGAAGGGGCGCGACTGGTCAAAATGGCGCCCCAATCCGCAACGCGCCCTGTGGTTGGCTTTGGTCATACCAGGAGCAGGTCAGATATATAATAGGAAATATTGGAAGCTCCCCATCTTCTATGGCGGCTTTATGGGGTGTATCTACGCCTTGTCGTGGAACAACACGATGTACAAGGACTACTCGCAGGCTTATCTTGACATTACGGACAACGACCCAAGTACAGACAGATACAACCGCTTCCTGCATCTAGGCGTCGAGATAAACGATGGCAACAGAGATCGCTATAAGGAGATATTCAGGAGCCGTAGGGACAAGTATCGCCGCTGGCGCGACATGAGTGTTATTGTCATGGTGGCTGTCTATGCTCTGTCGGTGATAGATGCTTATGTCGACGCGGAACTCTCGGAGTTTGACATCTCCAAGGATTTGAGCTTGCGCGTACAGCCCACCATCATTCCGAACCAGACGGGAAGTAGAAACCTGCAGGCACAGTCACTGGGAGTGAGCTGTAGCCTGAACTTTTAATTCATTACAAAAAGAAAACGTTTAAACTGATGATACATAACGCAAGACTTCGGCAGACAGGGCAAGTGACAAGAGGAGTCGTACTCTTTTGCCTACTCCTTTTCATTACCTTGCCATCGGCAGCACAGATAGTGGTAGAAGATGATGTCCAGACAGACGAGGACGAGATTACCGTCACCGACCAGGAAGGGCGGTCTGAAGTCATTGAGTTTCCTGAGGCGATGACCTACGACCTTGACAGCCTGTTGAATCTCTATATGGCGAAGACCTATCTTGATGCCAACGATTGTAACATGAGAGATTACAACCCCGTCTATAGCAAGGAAGAATATGTAGAACGCCTGAGTCGCATACCCACCATCATGGAGATGGCTTATAACGAGGTGGTTCAGAAGTTCATAGACCGCTATAGCGGGCGTCTGCGTCACAGCATCAGCTATATGCTGGGAGCTTCAAACTTCTATATGCCTATCTTTGAAGAGGCACTGGAGGCTTATCACTTGCCTTTGGAACTGAGGTATCTGCCTATCGTAGAGTCAGCTTTGAACCCCAATGCCGTGTCGCGCGTAGGGGCAACAGGTCTGTGGCAGTTTATGCTGACTACAGGACGGCAGTACGGCTTGCAAGTCAACTCGCTGATAGACGAGCGACGCGACCCAGTGAAAGCATCGTATGCAGCAGCCCAGTACTTGCGCGACCTGTACAGCGTCTTCGGTGACTGGAATCTCGTGCTTGCCGCCTATAACTGCGGTCCTGGCAACATCAACAAAGCCATTCACCGTGCGAACGGTGTGAAGGACTATTGGCAGATCTACCCCTATCTGCCTAAGGAGACACGAGGCTACGTGCCAGCATTTATTGCCGCCAATTATATCATGACGTACTACTCGCAGCATAACATCTGTCCTATGACAACACGGCTGCCACTGCAGACCGATACCATCATGGTCAATAAGGCTGTTCATCTGGAGCAAGTGGCTGCAGTCGTAGGAATAGGAATTGACCAGTTGCGGGCTTTGAACCCTATGTACCGTCATGACGTGATACCTGGCAATACAGAGCCGATGCCATTGCGACTTCCTATGGCAGAGCTGACCAAGTTCATTGACATGGAAGATTCTGTCTATAACTATATGGCAGACGACTTGTTGACCAAGCGCCTGGAGGTAGAGGTGAAAGACGACGTGCCGACCTACTACCATCGCAGCAAACGCTACTATAGCAAAAAGCGTGGTGCGCGATACGGCCGGCGCCATGCTTCTGCCCAGCGGCGCAAGTGGACTTCAAGCCGCAAACGTAAGTCATCAACAAGAAGAAGAAGGAGGAGATAAGACTATGGAAGACGATGCTTTGATGCGCGAAGCCGCAGATGACAAACTGATAAACGATGCCTTTCAAAAACTGTTAGACAGCTATCTGGCATCACGTCACCGCAAGAAGATTGATATCATCACCAAGGCGTTCAACTTTGCACGACAGGCACATAAGGGGGTACGCCGACTGAGTGGCGAACCCTACATACTGCACCCTATTGCCGTTGCACAGATAGCCTGCGAAGAGGTGGGGTTAGGCTCAACTAGCATCTGTGCTGCCCTGTTGCATGATGTCGTGGAGGATACCGACTATACCACCGAGGACATCGAGAATATCTTCGGAGCCAAGATAGCTCAGATTGTCGATGGCCTGACGAAAATCAGCGGCGGCATCTTTGGAGAACAGGCATCAGCACAGGCAGAGAATTTCAAGAAGCTGCTGCTCACCATGAGTGATGACATCCGCGTTATCCTTATTAAAATCTGCGACCGTCTGCACAATATGCGTACCCTGGAGTCGCAACCCGCTAACAAGCAATACAAGATAGCCGGTGAGACACTGTATATCTATGCACCCCTTGCCAACCGACTAGGATTGAATAAGGTGAAGTCGGAACTGGAGAACCTTAGCTTTAAATACGAGCATCCTGATGAGTATAATAGCATCAAGGCTAAGCTGGAGTCAACAGAAGCATCGCGTCATGAGCTGTTCGACCAGTTTACGGCACCCATCGAAGAAGCCCTGAAACAGATGGGCGTCAACTACCAGATTAAGGAACGTGTCAAGTCGCCGTTCTCCATCTGGAGCAAGATGCAGAACAAGCACGTTACCTTTGACGAGGTGTATGACATTCTGGCTGTGCGCATCATCTTTACACCTAACAAACGCGAGGAGGAGGTGAATGAGTGCTTCAACATCTACGTGGCAATCTCAAAGATTTATAAATCGCATCCAGACCGGCTGCGCGACTGGCTGAACCATCCCAAAGCGAACGGCTATCAGGCATTACACGTGACACTGATGTCGAAACAGGGACGGTGGATAGAGGTACAGATTCGCTCCGACCGTATGGACGAAATAGCAGAGCAAGGCTTTGCCGCCCATTGGAAATACAAGGACGGCATGGAGAAAGAGTTTACTGAGGACGAGACCGAACTCAACGACTGGCTGCGCACCATCAAGGAGATATTGGACGACCCACAGCCTGATGCGATGGACTTCCTCGATGCCATCAAACTCAACCTGTTTGCTTCTGAGATATTCGTCTTCACACCAAAGGGTGAAATCAAGACCATGCCGACAGGCAGTACGGCACTAGACTTCGCCTTCAGCATTCATACCTTCTTGGGCTCACATTGTATAGGTGCTAAGGTCAACCATAAACTGGTGCCGCTGAGTCATAAGTTACAGAGTGGTGACCAGGTTGAGATTCTTACATCCAAGTCACAGCACGTGCAGCCTTCGTGGGTTACCTTTGTCAGTACAGCGAAGGCAAGGGCAAAGATTCAGGCCATTCTGCGTCGCAAAAGTAGAGAGATGCAGAAGAAGGGTGAAGAGGTTTTTGCAGAGTTTCTGAAGAAGAATAACTTAGAGAATATTGAGGGAGCAGATGAGAAACTCGCAGCCTTCCATGAGATAAATCATCGCGAGGAGTTCTTTCAAGCGCTTGCTGAGAAGACGATTCTGCTGGGAGAGAAAGATGTGGATGAGCTTCAGGGTAAGAACAGTTCAGAAACGAAGCATGGCTGGCGAAAACTTGTGCCATTCCTGGGCAGAAGTTCCAAACAAACTAAGAAAGCGGAGAACAGCGAAGAAGAACTCTTTGTCGTGCCTGAGAAGTTTAACCGCAAGAAACCTATCTATATTACCGACGACAACATCAAGCAGTATAAGTTTAAGCATTGCTGCCATCCTATTCCTGGTGATGACATCTTAGGATTTATTGACGGCAAACACCAGGTCGAGATACACAAGCGTGCCTGTCCTGTGGCAGCACGCCTAAAAGCAAGCTTTGGCAATCGTATCCTCGATGCCAAGTGGGACATGCACAAGCGTCTCTTCTTTGATGCTACAGTCCGGCTGCAGGGCATTGACCGCATGGGGATGCTGCTCGATATTGCACAGATCGTCTCTTCGCAGATGAGTGTCAACATTCGTAAATTGACAATCGACAGTGATGACGGTGTCTTTGACGGAACAATAGAACTGCGTGTTCACGATCGCGATGATGTGCGTAGCATTATGGACAAGTTGAAAACGATAGACGGATTGCAAGACGTAACACAAATCATCTGACCATTATATCAAGGAAGATAGAGATGATAACTAAAAGACTACTACTGCTATTACTACTGTGCTGGGCATTATGCCTGACTGCCCTCCATGCCCAATATAGTGACATGTTTGTGGGGAAGAAGGGACGAGATTATATTTTTGTGAATATTCAACTGCCTGTCTCTAGAACGATTCCGCCCAAATTTGACAGGTGGTTGGCACAAAGATTGTTTATGGTCAAAGATTCTTCCCTTAAGGAAGTACATCAGGCATATATTGAGCAATATGAGCGGATGCTGAAACCCACTTCATCCATTTTGCAGAAGGTAGGTAATAACAAGGATGACTTTACGCTTAGATGGAATAGCTATGTAGAAGGTCGTTATGCCAGTTTCTATATGACCAGCAAAATAGCCAGAGGTAAGGGGAAGTCAATTAGAAACGTCAGAGGGAACTACTTATACGACTTGATGCGAATGCGGAATGTCAAATTGGAAGACATCTTCCAGATGCAGATTCTCAGCGATATCTATGAGAATTTCAAGGGATCCCATTACGAACCTATTATTAGGAAAGAAGACACCTTCGTCCTGCAGTTCAGGGATGAGTACAACCAGACGAAGGAGGCTACGTTTAACATGAAGGATCCACAGGTTGTCAGCTATTTCAAACCCTATTTTTTGAATTTGATGGGCATTGATGTACCAAAGGAAAATGTAGCTGAGGCAAATAGTAGTAAAGTATCAGCTGCAGAAAAAGTTCAGACTACAGATAAACAGCCCCAACGCCCCCAAATGGTACAGCAAGCAGAGGCTTCAAAACAACGAGAGCAGAAGGTCCAGCAAAGAGAGCAATCGATGGTCGGAAAGCGTTCAATTGGAGATAGAACATTTGTGATTATTATCGCTAATGAGAACTATCAAGAAGAACAGCATGTGGAATTTGCTATCAACGATGGCGAAGCGTTTAGAAATTGTTGTATGGAAGTGTTGGGAATACCCGAAGAGAATATTCATTTGCGTCGCGATGCCACATTAAACAATATTCGTCGCGAATTACATTGGCTGAAGGAAGTGTCTCATGCTTACGATGGCGATATTCGCATTATAGTTTATTATGCCGGTCACGGAATGCCGGACGAGAAGACGCAAGAGAGTTACTTGTTACCCGTTGACGGCATAGGTACCTCCGTAATTACTGGCTATAAACTGGAGATGTTTTATCACGCACTCAGTCAATTTCCGTCTAAAGAGACGCTCGTATTCCTTGATGCGTGCTTCAGCGGAACCAACAGAGGTCAGGGCATGTTGACTTCTGCACGGGGTGTGGCACTTAAACCCAGACAGAACACCCCAGAAGGCAACTTGGTGGTATTCTCTGCAGCTCAAGGTGATGAGACGGCTTATCCGTTTCGTGAAAAGCAACACGGTCTGTTTACCTATTTCCTGTTAGAAAAACTAAGAGAGAGCAAAGGTGCCGTATCCCTCGAAGAACTGCGTGATTACGTATGTACGGAGGTAATGCGTAAGTCGGTGGTCGTCAATGGTAAGAAACAGACACCAACCATGACACCTTCCTCTGGCATGTTCAATGAATGGAAAAACGTAAAAATGAAATAATTAAAATACATCCTATAATCTTATAACAGTGATACATTATATGAAAACCTACACAAAACCAATTTGTCTGATGCGTTCATTCTTTTTGTTTGTTATTCTTTCATTATGCTTCTTTAGCAAAGCATCTGCCGCATCTAAATACGACAATCCGGATACCTTGGTTGTCGCACGTGACGGTACGGGCGAGTTTCGTAATGTCAGCGATGCCATAGAGGTGTGCCGCGCCTTTATGGAATACCATAAAGTGATTTATATAAAGAAAGGTACATATAAGGAGAAAATCGTCATTCCGCAATGGCTGACAAATATAGAGCTATGTGGTGAAGACCGTGACGAGACGGTTATTACATGGGATGACCATGCCAATATTCCTGTGACCTTGGCACTTGCTTCGTGGCCTGTTGATGTGGCTGAGGCCCTCAGACCTACCGACGGGCGCCAGAAAATCGGGACATTCCGTACCTTTACACTGAAGATACAAGGAAGTAAGATAACATTAAAGAATCTGACAATAGAGAATAATGCGCCGAGACTTGGACAGGCTGTTGCCCTGCATGCCGACGGCGATAAGCTGACATTCCTGAACTGCCGTTTCCTTGGCAATCAGGATACCATCTATACAGGCAATGCTTTTTGCCGTCAGTACTTCAAAGACTGTTATATTGAAGGCACTACCGATTTCATCTTCGGACCCTCGACAGCATGGTTTGAACACTGTGATATTCTGTGTAAAATCAACAGTTACATTACTGCTGCTTCTACACCCCAGGACGTGGCTTATGGCTATGTCTTCAATAATTGCAACATCCGTTGTGCCGAGGGCGTAACCAAAATGTATCTG
This sequence comes from uncultured Prevotella sp., assembly GCA_946540105.1. Taxonomy (GTDB): domain Bacteria; phylum Bacteroidota; class Bacteroidia; order Bacteroidales; family Bacteroidaceae; genus Prevotella. The sequence goes on from CAMNIA010000043.1 coordinate 9,944, forward strand.
GGGCGTCCGTGGCGCGACTATGGATATACGCTTTTTATGAATTGCAATCTGCCTCAGCAGATCAGACCAGAGGGTTGGCATCACTGGCAGGTGGAACGAGAGAAAACGGCGCGTTATCTTGAGTATAACAACCAAGGGGCAGGTGCCGACACATCGAAGCGTGTGGCTTGGAGCCGGCAGCTGACGAAGAAAGAGGCACAAAAAATAACGCTGAACGAGGTGTTCAGCATTAAGGATACATGGAGTCCGGAGAAATAGTGCGCTGAAAAACGCGCCTACTCCAGATAGTCCATCTGCTTCTTCAGTGCCTGAAGGTCATCGCGGACACTAATGAGTCTGGTTATGACTTCTGCTCGGCGGTCTGCACCATCACGATTGCTGTTGATGATTTTCTTAGCAGCCGCCAGCTTGAAACCGCGCACTTTGACCAGATTGTGAATGAGGCGTATCTGCTCAATGTCCTTCTCCTGATATTGGCGTATCTTGGCAGCACCGCTAGTCTTCGGCTTCAAGTAGGGAAACTCCTGCTCCCAGTAGCGCAGAGTGCTTTCGTTGACGCCAAACATTTCAGCCACCTCTTTGATGGAGTAGTATAACTTCAAGTTCTTGTTCAGATTCAGTGCCATATATTCATCCTATCATTTGGGTGCAAAGATACAAATTAGCAATTAAAAAACAAAGGAAAACATCAATATTTTTATTTTTCCTGCGTTATATTAGAGTATGCAGTGGACTGACAGGATAAGGCAAGTCAAGATTATTCTTGTTGTTGCGGCAATCTTTATTGCCGTTGCATCCTTACTGGTGTCACATTTCTTGGTTCGCGACCTTTCTACGGAGGAACGCCACCGCATGGAGGTATGGGCTCAGGCCCTTCATGCCTTGAACGAGGCAGACGAGAATACCGATCTCTCCCTGGTGCTACAGGTGATGGAGGGTAATAACACCATTCCTGTCATCGTGGTAAATGACGAAGGAGGCATTGATGACTTCCGCAACATAACAGACACTGCTGATATTGAGGGTTATGCCCGCAGGATGCTTCACACAGGTGATACCATCAGAGTCGGCAGTCAGTTGGTATGTTATGATGAGAGCATTATGCTGAAACGTCTGCAGGCATGGCCCTATGTCCAGTTGGGAATAGTGCTTATTTTTGTTGTTGTCGCCATCTTTGCCTTGCTGTCATCGAAACGCGCAGAACAGAATAAGGTTTGGGTTGGACTGTCAAAGGAGACGGCACATCAGCTTGGTACACCTGTCAGCAGTCTGATGGCTTGGGTAGAGATGTTAAAGGAGCAGTATCCTGATGACGGCTTGCTGCCAGAGATGGATAAGGACGTAAAGCGGCTCCAGCTGATAGCCGACCGCTTCTCAAAGATTGGCTCACTGCCAGAGCCCGTTGAGTCTTCGATGAATGAAGTGCTTGAGCATGTTGTTGATTATATGGACCGACGCACCTCCAGTCAGGTTCAGATGATTCGTCATCTGCCTGATCATGATGTCCGTGTCAGGATGAATGCCTCGCTTTTCGAGTGGGTGATAGAGAACCTGTGCAAGAATGCCGTCGATGCTATGGAGGGAAAAGGCACCATCACACTGTCACTCTTTGATGCGCAGCACGATGTAGTGATAGAAGTAGAAGACACAGGGAAAGGTATTCGCAAGAAGGATATTGGCAATGTGTTCACTCCTGGTTTCACTACCAAGAAGCGAGGCTGGGGACTAGGACTGTCACTGGCGAAGCGCATTGTGGAAGAATATCACAAGGGGCGCATATATGTCAAGCACTCAGAGGTGGGACGCGGCACGACTTTCCGTATAGAAATGAAGAAATAACAATCAATAAAAAAGAACAGCATTATGAAGAAACTATTATTTGTCATTATCGGTGTTGTTGCCCTGTGGGCATGCGACAAAGAGCATGCACCTTTTAATTATCGTGGACTGGCAATGTCAATGCCTGTTTCACAGTTTGTAGATTCCATGATGGCGCGTGGCTTTGCTGTCGACTCCGCAGCCAGTGACAGTGGCAGGACGGTTGTTATGGCTAACAGTGCCGAACACTATCGCGTGCTGGCAGCTTTTCAGGGCGAGGAACTTCAGGTGGTGCAGGAGACTTACAACCTGTCAACAAACGACAGCACGCGACAGCTTTGGCAACAGCTGCGCGACGGTTTGGAGCAGGAGTTGGGAGCTTGGCCTGACTGCCCTATTCTTAGTGATGACCATAAAGTTGCCAATTTCGATGCCGGTGATGGCTTGATAAGCGTATTACTTGAGAATACCTATACGCCATCGCTCACCGTGCGCTATACGAAGAAGGCAGAGAAATAAAGAGAAAAGCGACCATTGTTCCTGGTCGCTTTTCTTTTTCAGTACCGTCTTAACTGTAGGAGTGCGCCTGACAGGACTCGAACCTGCACGTCGCAAGACACTAGATCCTAAGTCTAGCGCGTCTACCAATTCCGCCACAGGCGCTCTTTA
>CAMNIA010000044.1 GCA_946540105.1 uncultured Prevotella sp.
TATGAGTTTTATAAGCAAATTATTCGGAAAGAAAGAAGGAGAACAACAGAAAATTGGTGGCATGGAGGATTTCATGACACTCATTCGTGTATATTTTCAAGCAGTTATGGCCTCAGACCTTGGCATTACCAATCTGGCTGCGCTGCCCGATTTGCGAACGTTCAAGTCGACACTGAAGGTCCCTACCCAGAACAACAAGTTGGGACTGGCAGAGAAGTCGCGCTGTAAGAAAATGCTCAAGGAACTGTACGGCATGGATGATAACTTCACCAAGGAGATTGAAGCCAGCATCCGCAAGCGCTGCAAGAAAGTGCAGGATGTACAGACCTACATGTATCAGTTCTCAGGGTTCACACAAGACCTGATGATGCTTACGGGCAATCTGATGAAGTTTAAACTTCGTGTGCCGAGCATCTTCAAAAGCGCCATACGCACCATGACCGAGAAGACTGTCAACGACATCTTCAACAAGAACGACTTCTCCGATGCTGCCGTCATGAAGACGGTTGTCGCCATTCGGCAGTATGCCCAGAAACTAGGCTTCTCGCAGCAGTGGGTCACCGACTTCGTCTTTAAGGTCGTCATGCTTGCCAAGAAGGAGAAACAGCCGAGAGAATAACGACAAGCAGACAAGGTAAAAAGAATTGAAGTATTAAAAAAACTTAATCTTTAATCTTTTGTCTTTAATCTTTCATTCGATTATACTACCTTTGTAGCATAAAGTGAAGTAGTTATGACTGCTAACGAGAAAACTTTGGCAACATTTGAGACTCGTCTGCGACAACTCATTCTCCGCTTTCAGGAATTACAGAAGGAGAATGGGGCGTTGTCTGATACGATAACCAGACATGAGCAGACCATCAGCGAAATGCAGCGCAAGTTGAACCAGAAGCAGCATGACTACGACTCACTCAAGATGGCTAAGATGCTGGAAATAACCGACGGTAACCTGCAAGGTGCCAAGGAACGGTTGTCGAGGCTGATACGTGACGTCAATAAGTGCATTGCTATCCTAAGCGACGAGAACAAGTAAGGGGAACAAGCCATGGCAGAACAAGTAAAGGACAAACTACATATCAGACTGCATGTCTACGATGAAGAGATAGAAGTCGTCATCAATCGCGATGATGAGGAGTTCTATCGGCAGGCAGGCAAGCTCATCACTGAGCGTTATAATGCTTATGCACAAGCATATAAAGGGCGGAAGACCGATCATACCATTGCCCTTATGACGCTGCTGGATATCGCGCTGAGATACCAGAAAGAGCTCAAAAATAATGATACGACGCCCTATGATAATGTTCTTGCACAATTGACGAAGGAGATGGAAAGCGTACTTCACGACGACAAATGATGCAAGAACATTAACTCACTATATATAAAAACATTTTATGAATATTATTGTTGGTCTAGTTTTAATCGCAGCAGCCCTCATCGTTGGTGGCTTCTGTGGTTTTATGATTTTCCGCTTTGTCGTCAAAGGGAAATATAATGAGATTATCAGCGCTGCCGAGAAAGCAGCAGAAGTTCTGAAAGAGAAAAAACTGCTCGAAGTGAAGGAGAAATTCCTAAACAAGAAGAGCGAACTGGAGAAAGAGGCGCAGAAGCGCAATCAGGAAATCCAGCAGAACGAGAACCGTCAGAAGCAGCGCGAACTGACACTCAACCAGCGTCAGGAGGAATTGGGACGTCGCAAGAACGAGCTCGACAGCCAGCAGACGCGCATTGACAACGAGAAGAAGCTACTCTCGCTGAAGCAGGAAGAACTGGAAAAGATGCAGATGCAGGAGCGCGCCAAGCTGGAAGAACTCTCAGGTCTCTCTGCCGACGAAGCGAAAGCCCGTCTGGTGGAGTCGCTGAAAGACGAAGCCAAGACCGATGCGCAGGCTTACATCAATGAAATCATGGATGAGGCAAAGCTCAACGCCAATGCCCAAGCCAAGAAGATTGTCATCCAGACTATACAGCGTGTGGCAACAGAAACGGCAGTAGAGAACTCGGTCAGCGTGTTCCATATTGACAATGACGATGTGAAAGGTCGTGTCATAGGACGTGAGGGTCGTAACATCCGCGCCTTAGAGGCTGCCTGCGGTGTCGAAATCGTTGTTGACGACACCCCCGAGGCTATTGTCATCTCAGCCTTCGACCCCATACGCCGTGAGACCTGCCGCCTGGCATTGCACCAGCTGGTGGCTGACGGACGCATCCACCCCGCTCGTATTGAGGAGGTGGTCGCTAAGGTAAAGAAGCAGTTGGAGAACGAAATCATTGAGACCGGTAAACGCACCGCCATTGACCTCGGCATCCACGGACTGCATCCAGAACTCATTCGCATCATCGGTAAGATGAAGTACCGCTCCTCATACGGACAGAATCTGCTGCAGCATGCCCGCGAGACAGCTAACCTTTGTGCCGTCATGGCATCCGAGCTGGGACTGAACCCCAAGAAGGCAAAGCGTGCCGGACTGCTGCATGATATCGGTAAGGTGCCCGATGAAGAGAGTGAGATGCCTCACGCACTCTATGGTGCCAAGATAGCCGAGATGTACAAGGAGAAGCCCGACATCTGCAATGCCATCGGCGCTCACCATGACGAGATGGAGATGCAGACGCTGCTGGCACCCATCGTCCAGATTTGCGATGCCATCAGTGGCGCCCGTCCGGGTGCCCGTCGTGAAATCGTTGAGGCTTACATCAAACGACTCAACGACCTCGAAGCTATTGCCATGTCCTATCCTGGCGTCACCAAGACTTACGCCATCCAGGCAGGTCGCGAACTGCGTGTCATCGTTGGTGCCGACAAGATGGATGATGCGGAGACGGAGGCCCTCAGCGGACAGATCGCATCGAAGATTCAGAATGAGATGACCTATCCAGGTCAGGTGAAGATTACCGTTATCCGCGAAACGCGTAGCGTCGCTTACGCGAAGTAACCGTCCGACAACCATTCTTCGTCGTTAATAAAAATAAACCACCTCTGGCAAAGAGGTGGTTTAATTTTTTTGGCAAAGTTTGAAAGAGGGCTGCGCGTTTCAATGACGTCGCAGCCCTCTTTTCGCCCTCTTCTTAATATTTGAAGCTGCTGCCGCCGACGAACTCGCGCATGATGCTGGTGGGTGGTATTTCTTTGTCGCTGACGGGGATGAAGTAGCGTATGAACTTCAGCAGGCGGTGGGCTTCGGCATACTCGGGGCAGTTCTTGGGGACGGTGCCGAGGATGAGTTCGGCATGGGTGCGCAGGACGGCGAACTCGATGTTCAATGCTGAGTTGAACATGACGTCGGCAGTCTCCTGATAGGGGAAGATCCATTTGTCTTCGGCCTGGCAGACGTTGGGCCACTGGGCAATGGTTTCGCGGGCGGTGAAGGCGCCCTTGTTGTAGTCGCGGATGATGCGTCGCAAGAGGCGGTTGTCGCGCACGGGTATCCAGTTATGGTCGTCGAGCGAGATGCTGGTGAGTGCTGAGATGTAGATGCGGAACTTCAGGCTATCGTCAATCTTTTTAGTCAGTTGCGGATTCAGGGCGTGGATGCCTTCGATAATCAGCACGCTGTCGTTGGTCATCTTCAGTTTCTTGCCGTTCCACTCACGCTTACCGGTGGTGAAGTTGTATTCAGGCACCTCCACGCGCTCGCCTTTCAAGATGTGTGTGAGGTGTTCTTCCAGCAGGTTGTAGTCGACGGTCTCGATGTTGTCGAAGTCGTAGTCGCCATTGGGCAGTTTTGGTGTGTCGACACGATTGACGAAGTAGTCGTCGGTAGAGAAGGAGAGCGGTCGCAGTCCGCATGCCAGCAGCTGGATGCTGAGACGCTTGCAGAAGGTGGTCTTGCCAGAACTGCTGGGACCGGTGATGAGGATGAGGCGGACGGGATGCTGTGCTAGGTGGAAGCGACGGTTGATTTCTTCGGCTATCTGTACGATTTTCTTCTCCTGCAGTGCCTCGCTGACCTGTATCAGTTCGGAGCCGTGTCCCTTGAGTACCGCCTTGTTGACATCGCCGGCATTGGAGAGCCGCATGATGATGTCCCAGCGGGTCTTCTCGGCAAACATCTCGTAGGTCTTCGGCATATCAGCCTTCTCGGCCAACAGGGTGGGATTGTTCCAGTCGGGCACGCGCAGCAGCATGCCGTCGTGGTAGGACTCCAAGCCCCACACCTTGAGATAACCGGCCGAGGGCACCAGCGGACCATAGTAATAGTCGGCCGTCTCGCCAAGGGTATAGTAGTCGGTATAGATCTGACCGCTGGTCTCCAGCAGTTTCACCTTGTCGGTAAAGCCACGTTCGGCAAAGATGCGCACGGCCTCCTCGGTCGTGGCCTCATTGCGGCGGAAGGGCATGTCGAGCGCGATGATTTCGTCCATGCGCTGTTTGATTTGCTCCACGTCGCCTACGGCCAGCGCCTCGCCGTTCTTCTTCTTGAAGTTGCAGTAGTAGCCGCGTGAGATGGTGTGCTCGATGAAGAGTTTAGAGCCAGGGAAGATGTCCTGCGTGGCCTTGTAGAGCACGAAGCACAGGGAGCGCACGTAGACGCGGTGACCGCTGCCGCCGCGTGCATCCATGAATTCGACGTCGCGGTTCTGGTAGAGTCGGAACTTGAGTCCTTGCGAGACGTTGTTGACCTTTGCCGACACGACAGGGTAGGGCAGTCGGATGTCATCGGCAAACTCCTGATAGACATCCAGCAGCGAGGTTCCCTCGGGGAAGCTCTTGGTGAGTTGACAGTTCTTGCAGCGGATTTGTAGCATAAGCGAATAAGGGTATTAGGTTTTTTCTGTTTGCAAAATTACAAAGAATAGCGTAAAAAGCCAAATTTATTTTGGCTTTTCAGTCAAAAGTAGTAATTTTGTACCGTCATTTCATAACCGTCAACGGACAGTCCGATGAATCTCAAGGAACAATATCAGCGATTCAGGCAGTGGCAGCGTCGTACACCGCAGCCCGTCAACCACCATGCTCATGAAGTGGTGGTATGTCAGCACTGTGGACAGGAGTTTTCCGACAATTTCTGTCCGCGTTGCGGTCAGCGGGCAGGCGCAGGTCGTGTGGGGTGGAAGGCAGTTGAGAAGAGCTTGGCTTTCATTTGGGGCATGGACTCCACCTCGTTGCTCTATTCGTTATGGCAACTGCTGTGGCGACCCGGGTACCTCATTCGCGACTACATCAGCGGTCATTTTCAGGTGTCGTATCAGCCTATCAAGATGACTCTCGTGCTGGGCGTATTTGTCGCTTTGCTGGACTATCTGTTAGAACCGATAACCCCCGCAGAAGAGACGTCAAAAGTAGGGATTGCCTATTTAGACAACGTCATAGAATGGATGGATAAGAACCAGGGGTGGGGTGATCTCCTGGCGTGCAGCTTCATGATACTGCCCACGTGGCTGTTGTTCCGTTTTGCCCCCCGCTATCCGCGTCACACGCTGCCCGAGGGTTTCTTCATACAGGTGTTCATGGCAGCCTTGTTGCTGTTGTTCACCCCTCTGGAATATCTGTCTCTCTCGCTTGTCTTAGTGGTAACGCTATTCTATTTCGTGTGGACCTACCACCAACTGTTCGGCTATTCGATATGGGGTACGGTGTGGCGGCTTTTCGTCTCCAGTGTGGAACTGCTGATAGTCTTAATTTTCGTCCTCAGTTTCAACAAGTTATGGGATGAAGAGAAATCTGGCAAACAGCTGTATTTAATTCTTTTCTTCCTGATACTGCTGGCAATCAACGGCGTCATTCTCTACGGTCTGTATTATATAGGTAAGCGAACCAGCAAGCACCGAGGGTGAAGTGCCGGTTTGTGGGAAAAGGATGGTTTGCGGGAAAAGCTTTGCGTGAAAGGGAAACGGCGACCGCTTACTGGTCAGGATTCTCAACGAAGCCTTGATATTCGGGAACGAGTGCAGACATGACACTGTCGTAAGACTGGTGCATGGTGGCCTGAACGTTCTGCAGTCCCTGTCCGATGGGGTACACGGGCTGATGGATGGTGAGCGACAGGCGGTGCCAGCGTGCAAAGTGCCAGTCGCGCTGACGGGGCATGACGTCGAAGGAACCGTTGATGGTCAGAGGCACAACGGGCAGTTGCAACTCGTCGGCAAGGGCGAAAGCCCCTTTCTTGAAGACACCCATGTGGCCGGTGAACGAGCGTGCCCCCTCAGGGAAGACGACCACCGAGCAGTTGCCGTTCTTCAGAATGTTGCGTGCCGACTCGTAGGTTCTCCGTACCTTTCCCACACCCCGCTTGTCAACCATGATCTGGTGAGACTTGCGGCAGGCGTAGCCCACGAAGGGAATCTTGTTGATCTGGTGCTTCATCATCCACTTGAAGTTACGCCTCAGAAAGCCGTAGATGAGAAAGATGTCGAAAGCCCCTTGGTGGTTAGCGACAAACACATACGACTGGTTTGGTTCCAGATGCTCTTGTCCTGTCACCTTGACGGGCAGGAGGAACACACGCGTGATGACCTTTGCCCACCAGCGCCCAGGGTAGTAGCCCCAGAAATGTCCGTTGCCAAAGGTGCACCCCAGTCCCACTTCGATGGCAGTGAGTATCGTCATCAGAATGGTGACGGGTAGCGCGACACACAGTTGGTATATGTTGTATAGATACTTCATTTCTTACATCTTAACGTGATGACTTCGATTTCGCCAGGCATGCCCAGTCGGAAGGGAATGAGTCCGCCGAGTCCGGTAGACACATTGATGGCACGGGTGCCCTCGTAGGTGATGTCGTGCCATTCGCTATACGTCAGTGCAGCGGGTGACCATCCGAAGAGTGTGAACTGTCCGCCGTGCGTGTGACCGCTAAGCGTCAGTTGCGCCTGACACTCGGGCAGAATCTTCTCATGCCATGCCGAAGGGTCGTGCTGCAGCATCACGATAAACGGTGCGTGCGCCGATGGCTGCGTGGTGGAAAGACCCTTTAGGGTTTTGGCCACATCGCCACGCCGCGGCATGCGCTCAGCCTTACCCCAGTTTTCCATGCCTGCAATGACGATGGAGTCGGAGTCGCGCCTGATGATGCGGTGTGTATTCATGAGCAGGGTCCACCCCATGCGGCGCTCAGCCTGTTGTGTCAGCTGGCAGTTGTGCGCTTTCTCATCGTTATCGCAGTTTTGATAGACGGCATAGTCGTGGTTACCCAATACGCTAAAGACGCCGTCGGGGGCGTGCAGCTTACGAAGGATGGGTATCTGTTCTTCTAACTCGTCGGGCCAGACGTTCTGAAGGTCGCCCGTAAAGACGATGGCGTCAGCCTGTTGCTTGTTGATGGTCTCGATGGCACGCTTCAGCAACCATTGGCGGGCACCGGCGAATGTTCCCACATGGGCATCGGTGAATTGTACGATGCGATAGCCGTCGAAGGCTTTAGGAAGGTCGGCAGAGACAAATTCCACCTGACTTACCTTCAGCTGTTCGAAGCCCGAGAGGGAGCCGTAGGCGATAACAGCCCAGATGACGAGGGTAACGACGAGCGTCACCTTCTTCCACCAGCGTCTTGGCAGCAGCCAGTGGAAGAGTGTTGCTAGCAACAGCGGACCGATGACCAGCGTCATGATGTAGAAGAATGGTATGGCGAAGCGAGCTATCATGCGATGTGTGTATGCGTGAGTTAGAATGATGATTGATGGTTGAACGCCACGGGCTGACCGATGTAGCTGGTGTCAACACGTCCGTCAGCATAAACGGAGTGTCCGTTGCAGAGCGTGCGCTCCACGCGCCATTGGAACTGATGTCCCTCCAGCGGACTCCACCCACAGCGACTCAGGATGAGGTCTTTGCTGACAGTCCATGGGCATTGCGGCCGTACGATGGTGATGTCAGCCTGATAGCCAGGGCGCAGGAAACCGCGACGCTCGACGCCAAACAGACGGGCAGGGTTGTGAGCCATGAGCTCCACCAGCCGTGTGATGGGCAGAACGCCTTGGTCGACCAACTCGAGCATGGTGACCAGCGAGAACTGTATCAGTGGCATGCCGCTGGCAGCCTTTGCACAGCCCCCCTGCTTCTGTTCCAGTAGGTGAGGGGCATGGTCGGTGCCGATGACGGTGATGCGCCCGTCGGTCAGTGCCTGACGCAGCACGAACTGGTCGACGGGTGTCTTGATGGCAGGGTTGACTTTGATTTTTGCTCCCAGGCGCTCGTGGTCCAGTTGTGTGAAGTAGAGGTAACCCACGCACGCCTCGGCGGTGATGTGTCCGCCTACCATCTCCAACTCGTCGGCCGTCGAGACGTGAGCAAGGTGCAGGCGTGTGCCGTACTTATGAGCCAGCGTGACTGCTCTGCGCGTTGACGACAGACAGGCTTCCTCGCTGCGAATCAACGGGTGTAGTCTGACGGGAGGGTCTTCGCCCCATGCCTCTTTTGCCGCAGCCATGTTACGGTTGATGATGGCACTGTCTTCACAGTGAACCATCAGCGGCAGTCGGCAGTTGGAGAAGATATACTCCAGCACCTCGTAACTGTCGACCAGCATGTTTCCGGTAGAGGAACCCATAAAGAGCTTGATGCCCGGAATGCGGGTGTCGTCTAAGAGGTTGAAGGTGCGCAGATTGTCGTTGGTGGCTCCATAGAAGAACGCATAGTTGACGTGGCTCTTCTGTGCTGCCAAGTCAAACTTGTCGTCGAGTGCTTCGAGCGTGGTGGTCTGCGGCTGCGTGTTCGGCATGTCGAAATAAGTGGTGACGCCGCCGGCTGCCGCCGCCTGGCTTTCGGTGTCTATGTCGCCCTTCTGCGTAAGTCCGGGCTCACGGAAGTGTACGTGATCATCGATGATTCCGGGCAGCACGTAACAGCCTGTCGCGTCGATAAGCTCGGCAGCAGGAGGTAGCGTAGGGAGCGCGTTGGGAGTAATCTCAACAATCTTTCCGTTCTCGATGATGATGTTGGCATCGGCGACACGTCCTTCGTTGACGACATGTCCACCTGTGATGATAGTCTTCATTGCTGCGGAATATTCGTCAGGGGTGCCGCATGCTGCGGTTTTGCGGTCTCAGGAAGCGGCTGTGCCACGTCATCCATGCCGTTCATGTGGGCTTCGTTCTCTTGTGCTGTCTGATAGTAGTCACGCACGTAGGTGTCGTTCTTGAACTTGTCCGTAGCCTTCGACATGATGTCCTCGATCTGTGGAGTCAGAACAGGGTAGCGATACTGACTGGTTACCATCATGAAGACGCCAGTGCCCAGGACGTTGTCAAAGTTGTTGACGATGAACGATGTCACCAGTCGGTCTTCTTCGGCAGCAATCCGTGAAGCCTCTTTGTTCAGCTTGCGGTCTATCTCGTCTTCATCAATGCCTTCAAGCAGCATCTGGCTCTGCTGGTGCGAGAGCTCCGTCATGCGGCTGGAAATCTGATTGTGCTGGTCGATAAACTTGTAGAGGCTGTCGTTCATGGGCGTACCGCTGACACGCTGCATGGCGTTGTCAATCCTGATGGTGATGTCACCCTCTTCCAGTACGATAGGCATGATGGCTTCTTCGTCCATGAAGAGGTTTGCCATACAGATGGTGTCCAACAGTCCAGTAAAATGGAACTTGCCGTGAACGACATCGCAGGAGTCTATAGCCTTCATGCCTTCATGTTGTAGCGTCTTCAGGTATAGTTTGCTGCCGTCCAGGGCGGTGATGGATGAGGAGCCTTGAATATTGTAAGTCTTTGCACATGACGCAAAAACAGTAACACTGACGAGCAGGAATATAGTTTTTCTTATTGACATATCATCGTTATTGAAATCGAAGACAAATGTACAACGATATATTGAGAAAAAGAAAAATATTTGCGCAATTTAAAACATTTGCGCATATATTTAGCGTTTTTTTGCGTGTTTTTCCAATTCAGAGGCTATCCGGTGGCTTGCATAGAGTTGTAAGATGGCTGCTACCAACAAGACCACAACCCAGTTGTTGTGTATATATTTAATATAGGTGAACAGGTCAAGACCGAGGAAGTTTCGCTGGTTGGCAAACATCAGGAAGGCGGCAACGAGAAACAGCACATCGCTGAGCAGCAAGATGTGGCGCAGACGGCGAACGGTAGGGTCGGGGCCCTCGTATTTCTGACGGAACTGCATCAACGCAAAACAGACGCTTCCTACGGCAAAGACATAAGGTGCCCACACCTGTAGCAGGATGTAAGCCCCCGAACCTATCACCATCAGCAGTCCGCCGACAAGCAGCACGGCCGTCTCCCACTTACTCAGCGCTCTCATAGTCAGCTCCTTCTGTATAGGTTTGTTCGTCATCGCTCAGCACGAAGATGTCTTCATCGTCAGCCTTCATAAAGTAGCGCTCGCGCGCAATTTTCCGGATGGCCTTCGGGTCCTTTTCCAACATCTTTATCTGCTCCATATTGTGACGGTGCTCGGCGTTATAGTTGTCAATCTCCTCTTGCAGTTCGCGAATGTGTTGTTTGTTCTTGACGTGGCTCCACACACTATTCTCGTCAACAAAGCCGACCACGATGACAGCCAGCACGGTGACGATGATATACTTAAGCGCCTTGATACGACTGAGGCGAAGGAGTTGTTGCTTGATATCTTTCATTGCTGTTTTACTTATTTGTTTGCAAAGGTACAAAAATAAATTAAAGATTAAAGATGAAAGATGAAAAATTTTCGTACCTTTGCAAACAAATATCACAAGACTATGGAAGAATATATCGTTTCAGCCCGCAAATACCGGCCTACCAGTTTTGACACGGTGGTAGGACAGCAGGCGCTGACCACGACGCTCAAGAATGCCGTCAAGAGCGGAAAACTGGCGCATGCCTATCTGTTCTGCGGTCCGCGTGGTGTGGGCAAGACCACCTGTGCACGTATTTTTGCCAAGGCCATCAACTGCATGACACCCACGGCCGACGGAGAGGCGTGTGGCTCGTGTGAGTCCTGTCAGGCATTCAACGAACAGCGCTCGTTCAACATCTTCGAACTTGACGCAGCCTCCAACAACTCCGTAGAGCACATCAAGACGCTGATGGAGCAGACGCGCATTCCGCCGCAGGTAGGTAAGTATAAGGTGTTTATCATCGACGAGGTGCACATGCTCTCAACGTCAGCTTTCAACGCCTTCCTTAAGACGCTGGAAGAGCCCCCCCAGCACGTCATCTTTATTCTGGCTACCACCGAGAAGCATAAGATTCTGCCTACCATCCTGAGCCGTTGTCAGATTTACGACTTCGAGCGTATGACGGTAAAAGGCACCATCGAGCATCTGGAAATGGTGGCAAAGAAGGAGGGAATACAATACGAACGCGAGGCACTGGCTGTGATTGCCGAGAAAGCCGACGGCGGCATGCGCGATGCCCTTAGCATCTTTGACCAGGCCGCCTCCTTCTGTCAGGGTAACATCACGTATCAGAAAGTCATCGAAGACCTCAACGTGCTGGATGCGAACAATTATTTCCAGATTGTCGACCTCGCCCTTGAGAATAAAGCGATGGAAATCATGGTGTTGCTCAACGACATCATCAACCGTGGCTTCGACGGCGGACTGCTCATACAAGGACTGGCTAAACATGTGCGTAATGTGCTGATGGCACGCGACGCGCAGACACTGCCTCTGCTCGAGGTCAGTGACGAGCAGCGCAGCCGCTATGAACAGCAGGCGCGGAAGTGTCAGCTGCCATTCCTCTATAAGGCGCTGCAACTCATGAACCAGTGTGACATCAACTACCGCCAGTCTTCCAACAAGCGACTGCTGGTTGAGCTCACCCTGATAGAGATAGCCCAGATTACACAGCCCGACGAGGGGCCTGCCAGTGGGCGTAAGCCCAGAAGACTGAAATCCCTGTTTAAGCACCTGGTGTCACAACCCCAGCCCAAGAAAGCAGCCCCGCAGGTAGCTGCGGCTGCGGCTGCGACATCAAAAGAATCGCAATCTGCCAACATCTCTATTTCTATCGGTTCCGCTGGTTCTGTTAATAC
>CAMNIA010000045.1 GCA_946540105.1 uncultured Prevotella sp.
GAAACTTTTTGATGACGGGGAAGATGTTCTCTGTTGTAACCCCGATGTTACCTTTTTGCATAACTATTGATATATTTACATTTTATAATTTACAAAATTTTACGCAAATATCGTGCCAAAATTCAATTATTCTTAGTACATTTGCACTCAGACAAACAAAAAATAGAAGTTATACAGATGGATTTCAAGGATTTAGTACAGCAGCGTCGTTCACACCGTAAGTTCACTGAGCAGGAGATTGACGGTGATGACGTGAAGACAATATTGCGAGCAGGATTGATGGCACCGACGTCGAAAGGACAGCGTGCTTGGCAGTTTGTGGTGGTTGATGACAAGACAGACCTGGAGAAGCTGGCTGACGCCAAAGACATGGGCGGACAGTTTCTGAAGGGTGCCCAGATGGCAATCGTGGTGTTAGGCGACCCCATGCAGAACGACTGCTGGGTGGAGGATGGCAGTATCGCTGCTATTTCAATGCAGTATCAGGCCGAAGAGCTGGGTCTGGGAAGCTGTTGGGTACAAATGCGCGGTCGAGGTTTGAGCGACGGTACTTCTGCCGATACGGTGATACAGGGCGTACTGGACATTCCGGAGAATCTGTCGTGCCTCTGCGTTTTGGCGCTAGGTTATAAGGCCGATGAGCGCAAACCGCAGAACGAAGACAAGTTGAAGTGGGAAAATGTTCATGTCGAGAAGTATTAGTCAATGAAGATAGCACTAATTGGTCGAGGACGCCTGGCCACAAACCTGTTGCCGGCACTACAGAAAGCCGGTCATGAGGTGACGAGCGTCAACAGTCGTACGCTGGAGGAACTGCCAGCGCAGGCTGACGTGTATATCATCAGCGTCAAGGACAGTGCGCTTCAGGAAGTCATCGGCAAAGCCTGCAAGGGCAAGGAGAGTCAGTGTTTCGTTCATACCGCAGGCAGCATGCCGATGCGCATCTTCGAAGGCCATTGCCAGCATTATGGCGTGTTTTATCCTATGCAGACGTTCTCGAAGGAACGACAAGTGGACTTCCACGAGATACCGATATTTATCGAGGAACAAGCATCGCAAGGTGTGCTTCGCCGTTTGGCTGAGAGCATAAGTGCCAACGTCTTCGAACTGTCGACAGAGCAGCGTAAATACCTCCACCTCGCTGCCGTCTTCGCTTGCAACTTCACCAACCATTGCTATACGCTGTCGGCAGCGGTGCTGGCACACGTCAATCTGCCGTTCGATGTGATGCTGCCGCTTATTGACGAGACGGCACGCAAAGTGCATGAACTGCATCCGCTGGATGCACAGACAGGACCTGCGGTCCGCTTCGACGAGAACGTCATCAAGATGCAGATGACGCTCCTGGAGGATCCTGCCATGCGGGTTATCTACGAGAAGATGTCTCAGAGTATTCACAAAACAGCAATAGAGAACCATGATCAATTACGACTTAGAGAAGATAAAAGCCATCGTGTTTGACCTTGACGGAGTGCTGTCAGCCGAGACGATAGCCCTCGATGTCAAGGGAACGCCGCTCCGCACGGTGAATATCAAGGACGGCTATGCCATACAGTTGGCGATGAAGGTGGGACTGCGCATAGCCATCATCAGTGGTTGCAGGATAGAAGCCGTACGCAAGCGCTATGAGGGGTTGGGTATGAAAGATATCTATCTTGGTGCAGCGGTGAAGATAAAGACTTACGAGAAGTTCAAGGCCAAGTATGGCTTAACCGATGAGGAAATCATGTTCATGGGCGATGACGTTCCTGACCTGGAGGTGATGCGCAGGGTTGGTTGCCCGGTCTGTCCAAAGGATGCCTGTCAGGAAGTGCTCCAACAGAGTGTATATATCAGCAGTTTCAGGGGCGGCTACGGCTGTGGCCGCGATGTTATTGAACAGACGCTGCGTGCCCAGGGCAAGTGGCTACAGGATGAAAGGGCGTTCGGATGGTAAACAATGTGCGGATATATTGTTAAATACTTTTAAATTATAGTTTCGTGTTGTAATTGATGTGTTTTTTTTGCTATATTTGCAAGGAGTAATAAACCCTAAAAAGCAAGAACTATTATGAAAACAGTGAAAATGATGTTAGTCGTGTGCTTCGTGTTGCTTGCCTCAGGTGCACACGCACAGATGGAAATTCTGCAAATGCAGATGCAGATGAATCAGCAACAGGCTCAGTTTAACCGCCAGCGCCAACAATGGCAGCAACAAATGAACCAAAGTGGTTTCGACCTTGACCACTCCAGCGTCAATGGTGTGCCAGCCAAGTGCTTACCACAAACAGACGGCAGTTACAACAGCAACAGAACCACCACCAACCGGACAAATTCTGAAGGCGGATACACGCGTGCCCAGATTCAGCATCAGGCTGATGTAGAGGCCAGGGCCTATGAGAATTACAAGAAGGATCCAAGCCGTATAAACCATGACTATTGGCAGTCACAAAAGCAGATGACACAGTTCATGCAACAGCACTTTAACGGGCGCTGAACGTTGAACATTGATAATATTGTCGATGATGAAAAGATTGGTTATTATGCTGGTGCTCTTCTTGGGGGCACTTAGTACTTTGCAGGGACAAAGCAAGGAGAAATATCACTTCATGTTCGAGTGGGTAAAAGAGCCAAACTGGTCTGATGCCGATGCCCAGAAAGGAACCTTTAGCATCTACATTTCAGACAGAACATTCCCAATCTTGATGATGTTCAACCGTGACAATGGGGAAAAGGAGTCAAAAAAACTCATGAAGTTTGTCATTTGTGACGACGAGGACATCCTCCATTTCCCTACAGAAGACAACTCTGCAACTTATAGCTTCGGAATAAAGGAATATTCTGGACGTATGCAACTTCGCATGACTATCATGGAAGACGACGGTAGTGGTAAACAGCAGCCTTCTGTCCAGTTGTTCAACAAGGAAGGCAGTGAATATGAGCAGCAAAACAACGAGGAGTTCCTGCAACTGTTACAGAATGCCAAGAGCAAGAAACTAAATAACTTCCAGGTTGACCTGTTCTGACGTTCAACGTTTCCGTTCGCTGTTAGAAGGTGCGGAGGGCTTCATAGATGCGTTGGACGGGGAGTCCCATCACATTGAAATAACTACCGCTGAGACCTGTCACGCCGATGTAGCCTATCCACTCTTGAATGCCATAAGCACCAGCCTTGTCTAAAGGCTGGTATTTTTTTACGTAATATTCGATTTCATCGTCTGACAGTTCCTTGAACGTCACATCGGATTGCACCGAAAAGCTTTGCTGCCTATTGCGAGTGGTCAGCGTGACACCTGTAATGACATGGTGAGTATGTCCGCTCAACTCGCGCAACATGCGACAGGCATCAACCTCGTCCTTGGGTTTCCCCAGCACCTCGTCGCCTAGTACCACGATGGTGTCGGCAGTAATCACCAGTTCTTGGTCTGTTATCGTATTACGGTATGCATCTGCCTTCTTCCTCGAGATATACGCTGCAATGTCTCGGGTTGGCAATTCCTTGGGATAGCTCTCATCGATGCCTTGCAGCACACGTACCTCAAAGTCGATGTCTAATCCTGCGAGCAACTCGCGTCGTCTGGGCGAATTACTCGCCAATATAATATTGTAGTTCTTTATCATATTCTTTTAGCGTCTTTTGAACTCTGAGCAGGTGATGGCGGTTGCTATCGCCACATTCAGACTTTCGGCAGTCTCCGTATTGCTATTGAAATTGGGAATGAGCAGGGGGTGGCTGATGAGTTGTCGAACAGGCTGACTGATGCCGTTACCCTCGTTGCCCATGACGATGATGCCTTCAGAAGTGAGGGACTCTTGATAGATGTCACGCCCGTTGAGCAGTGTTCCGTAGACGGGAACCTGTGCACCGGAGAGCAAGGTCGGGAGATCGCAATATATAATATGTACGTGCGCAATGCTACCCATTGTTGCTTGCACCACTTTAGGGTTATAGACATCGGCAGTGTCGGGCGAACAGTAGATGGTGTCAATGCCAAACCAGTCGGCAATGCGAATGATGGTGCCCACGTTACCAGGGTCCTGTACGCCGTCTAACGCCAAGGCGAGCGTATGCGCTGCATGTTTCGCCATGGCGTTCTCTGCATAAGCGTCAGCAGGCAGATGGAACACAGCCAACACACCTTGAGGATGTTGAAGGAACGACAGCTTGCGCAATTCCTCATCGCTTACTGCTATACAGTTGCTATATGCTTCTTTCTGACAAGATTCCGCAGCAAAGATGGAGTGGGGTAGAAAGCCAGCTTTCAGGAGGTCGCCAACGACCTTTGGGCCCTCAGCCACAAAGAGACATTCGTTCTTGCGTTTCTTCTTCAGTTCCAGTGATTTAACGAGTTTTATTTGATTTTTGCTTAACATCTCTTTTGCCGTTTGTTATTTTGCCTGACAAAGGTACAAAATAAAAGTGACACCACCAACAAAAATGGTTTTTTGTTTTGTTTTATGCTTGCTTATTTGTATCTTTGCATGCGATTTATGAAATATCGTGTTTTGTACATAGTGATAGCGGTGCTGATGATGAGCGCCTGTTCGGAGACGAAGTTCGTTCCTGAAGGTAGCTATCTGATGGACAAAACGCGTGTGGTTAACGATTCGCATGAACCGCTCAACACCACAGACCTGCGCCAGTACGTGCAGCAGCGAGGCAATTCGCGTTGGTTCTCGACATTAAAAATTCCCCTGAAGACCTACTCCCTTTCTTCGCGTACAGGCAATGGTTGGCTGAACCGTATGCTGCGTTCCGTAGGCGAGCCCCCACAGCTCTTCGATACGCTGAGCATGATGCAGTCGCAGCGCATGCTGCTGACGCAGTTGAACAATATGGGTTATCTGCGCGCCAGTGTTGATGCCAGCGCGAGTGTTCATAAGCGTAAGGTACGCACGTGTTATACGTTACATCCTGGTGTGCTGTATAAGTTGCGTCATGTTGACTACGACGTGCGTGACTCTGCCATTGCGCTCTTGCTGCGTCAGGCTGACGAAAGAAGAAAGCTGAGAGCGGGCATGAGCTTCAACGTCGAGAATCTGGATAATGAGCGCAAGCGTATTACCGACTTTCTGACTCAACACGGCTACTACCGCTTTAACAAAGACTATATCAACTATCGCGCTGATAGCGTGGCAGGCAGTCCGGAAATAGATTTGACCCTCGTGTTGCATCCATACATGAATGCCTCTGACAGTCTGACAGCCCACCCCGTCTACACGATGGGACGCATAAACTATCGTAGTGGCAACGCGGAGGACAGTATTATTCCACTGCGCCGTAAAGTGCTGACAAGCAATACGTTCCTGACGGAGGGTGAACTATATTCTTCGCAAGACTTGCAAAACACCTATCATCATTTCTCACGTCTGGGAGCGGTGAGGTACACCAATATCACTTTCCGCGATAAGGGAAATAACGAGCTCGACTGCGACATACAGCTTACCACCAACAAACCTTCCAGCATCTCCTTCCAACCAGAAGGAACAAATACCGCCGGCGACCTGGGTGCCGCTGCCACGCTGACCTACCAGAACCGCAACCTCTTTCATGGTTCTGAAAGCTTCTCCGTAGAATTACGAGGAGCTTACGAGGCCATCAGGGGTTTGGAGGGTTACAGCAGCAGTAATTTCTTAGAGTACAGCATTGGCACACGACTGGACTTCCCACGCTTCATCGTTCCCTTCCTGAGCAGCAGCTTCCGCCGTCGCGTCAATGCAACCAGCGAGGTCTCTGCGCTCTATGACATGCAGAACCGTCCGGAGTTTCGTCGCCGTGTCTTTACTGTCGGTTGGCGCTATAAGTGGAACGACCCTCGCCACCACGACCGCTATCAGGTTGATGTGATGGACCTGAACTACATCTCTATGCCTTGGATTAGCGAGACCTTCCGTCGTGAGTATCTTGACAACACCACGTCGCGAAACAGCATCTTGCGCTACAATTACCAAGACCTGTTCATTATGCGTTCCGGATTCGGTTATTCTTATAACAACGGGCGTTGGGCTATCAAGGCTAATGTGGAGACCGCAGGCAACCTGCTGAACCTGATGGCAAAGACGTTGCATTTCCATCAGAATGAGATGGACCAGTACACATTCCTGAATCTGGCTTATGCACAGTATGTTCGTGTCGATGCCGACTACACGCGAAACATACAGTTTGACTATAACAACCAACTCGTCTTCCATGTAGGTTTGGGAATAGCTTATCCTTATGGCAACAGCCAGATACTGCCTTTCGAGAAGCGCTACTTTTCGGGTGGTGCCAACAGTCTGCGCGGATGGAGCGTGCGCTCGCTGGGACCAGGCAGTTTCAGTGGAGATGACGGACGCATTGACTTCATCAATCAGACGGGTGACATGAAGTTGGATGTCAACTTGGAGTATCGCGCCAAGCTGTTTTGGAAGTTCAATGGCGCCTTGTTTGTAGATGCCGGCAACATCTGGACCCTTCGTAATTATGCAGAACAGCCAGGCGGACAGTTCCGTTTCTCAACCTTCCTCAAACAGTTGGCTGCTGACTATGGATTGGGTATTCGTCTGAACTTCGATTATTTCATTGTGCGTTTCGATATGGGTATGAAAGCTGTCAACCCTGCCTACGAAACAGAGCGCGACCATTTTCCGCTGCTGCACCCCAAGCTGAGTCGCGACTTTGCCTTCCACTTTGCTGTGGGAATGCCGTTCTGATGCCTTCTATTCACTGCTGCGAGGCAACCCCTCTAACTTGACTTGCCAGCTACCGTCGCGAAGCACCATTGTCAGTGGGAAAAGCCCCTCCTTGTCACTCCGCACAGCCTTCTGCCCCAAGAGCGCAGGCTTGACGTAGTCGCTGACCAGCAAATGCACTAGCAGCAGCGTGTCGGCAGACGTTTCTTCTATCATGTCGACCTTTGCCTGTGCGTTGCACTCGTTTATCAAGTCCAAGTCGTCCTGTGCGGCATTAGAAGCAGCAAAGCGGAGCCACTTCCGGCTTTCGGGTGTGACGAACGGTTCAGCTTTATGGAAGTCGTAGTTGAAAAAAGCTTGCGCAAAGTTTTCTGCCGTCTCTATCGCTGCCGCGTCTGAGTCGTCGATAGCAGTACATGCTGTCATTGAGTGCGTAATGCCTGTCAGCAGGGCGAGGGCAGTCAAGAATGCTAAGGAAACTTTCTTAGTTCTGAAGTTTAAGTGTTTGATGGCAATCTTCATCTTTGTCAAGATTTTGCGGCAAAGATACAAAATATTTGTAAAAGGAGTACAATTATTCGTAGCTTTTTTGTATCTTTGCCACAAATATATATAAAGCATGCTGAAATTGATATCTTTTGGCAGTGGCAGCAGCGGCAATTGCTACTATCTGGCAACAGCGACTGATGCGCTGCTCGTTGACATAGGTGTGGGCTTGCGGAGCCTCAAGAAAGACTGTCGCAATTATGGCGTCAGTCTTCAGCAGGTACGTCATGTCCTCATCACCCACGACCACGCTGACCATATAAAGAGCGTGGGTTCCATCAGCCATGAGTTGGCGCTGCCCGTTTATGCTACACACAAGGTTCACGAGGGCATCAACCGCAACTACTGCGTGACGAGGAAACTGGCTCCTGACATGAAGCACTACATCGAGAAAGACCGCACGGAGCAGATAGGCGACTTCCTGGTGACGCCGTTTGCTGTGCCTCACGACAGCAGTGACAATGTGGGTTACTTCATCGAGGCGGGTGGTACGAACCTCTGCATCATTACGGATGCCGGTCATGTGACAGAACAGATGAAGCAGTACATACAGCGTGCCCGTCACCTGATAATTGAGGCCAACCACGACATCGAGATGGTGCAGGGCGGTCCTTATCCTCAGTTTCTTAAGGAGCGCATCCTTTCGGGTACGGGTCATCTGAACAATCGCGACTGCGGCATTGCCGTTGCCGAGAACATGTCACAAGACCTCAGGAACGTCTGGCTCTGCCATCTGAGTGAGGAGAACAACCATCCGGAGCTGGCGCGAAAGACGGTCGAGAGCGTGTTGCGCAGCTATGGCATCGTCCCTGGTGTTGACATCCAGCTGGAAGTGCTAAAGCGCACCACGCCTACAGGACCTTATGAGTTGACGTAGTGACGATAACAGTGATAACTAATACAACAATAAATCCATAAATTATGAAAAAAAATCTACTCTTCTTATTGCTGATGCTTTTGCCCCTCTGTGTGCATGGCAAGCTTGTAAGCGAATCGTTTGAGTCGAACAACTATTACCCTGGTATGACGGCTAAGGTAAGCACTTTTGATGGTTCCAGTTTAAGACTGGTCTCATCCAAATACTACACAAAGCTGGTACAGGTAGTCGTGACTGTGGGTGTCGGCGACTATCTGGTCTCTCCCGAGTATAGCTCAGATGCCTACGTTGACGTCAACGGGAAGCAACGGTATGTACCCATTACGAACATCAATCAGTATCAAGGTTCTGTTTCTAATCTCTCAATGGCGACATTAGAGTTTGATTTCGAAGATGAGGACAACTATGTGACGGTGTCTTCTTCATTAGGAAATGGCGTGGTCGATTACTACATTGAGAACATCACTGTGGTTTACGATGACGGCGAGGAGGCTAGTGAAGAAATCTACGACCTGAAGGTTGGTGACGTTACTGTTTCCCCAGAGAACCGTCTGGACATTCTGGGCGACGGCGGCTCTATGCAGTACGACGGTAAGGGTATGCTTGTGCTTAATAATGTTCAAATGGAAGCATCTTTAGTAAACATCGATATTGGTGAGTCGTATGCCAGCTTTACCATCTATCTGAAAGGTGAAAACACCCTTACGAGTAAGACGTTCAGCCCGATTGCTGTGAGTAACACCCAGACACGGCTTAAGTTTACCACCGAGGGTAACGACCCGGGTAGTCTCTATCTGGTGGCAAAGAGTCAGTCGCCATTTGCCCACGTCGCTATCTATAACGTAAAGTATCTTACTTATGAACAGAACCTTGGCGTTATCAGCGGTAGTACCGACGGTGCCAGCATGAAGATAGGCACACCCATCAAGCCGCTGGTGAACATGAGCGCGACAGAGCGTATCGTTGGCGTGCCCACCGACAAGAATCCTTCCCAATTTTATAACAACGTCTATGATGACGTGCTCTACACGCTGACGGCTCTCAATGGCGATGGTTATGACGACGAGATTAAGGGTATCCGCCTGTGTTCTTCTATGGTGGAGTGGAAAACTGCCGACTTCCTTCCCAGCGTATATGTCTGCCCAGGTAGTAGTCGCTATGCTGCCTACTTCGACGGCATCACCTTCATGGTGCCCGCCGGAACAGGTAATGTCATCATCGACTGCATGACAGGCAAGGAGAAGGATGCCGAGTTGCGTGTTGTCATAGGCTTAGCCGAACCCATCATCTTCCCTGGTGGCATCACCAAGATGACGCGTTATGAGATTCCTTACGAGTTAGAGCATGCCGCCTATGTGCTGGTCTATAACAATAGCCCCATAAAGACTGAAGTCTCCGCTCCCGACCATCGCGCAGGCAAGAAGACCACCGTAACCGTAGGCGTGGGCAGCGTGGGTGTCGGCTCTAGCGAGGTAACGCCCTCCAATCCCAACAACGGCGATGCTACTGGCATCGAAACCATACTGAGCAAAGAACAGCAGCGTGGTCTCAGCAACGTGTTCTACACCGTCAGCGGACACCGTCTGCAGACGGTTCCCACTCGGAAAGGACTTTACATTTTGAATGGCCGCAAGGTCGTGTTTTAGCAACACGTCGTTTCTCTGTGAGAGAATCAACGTTTTACTCCTCGAGAATCAACGTTTTACTCCTCGAGAATCAACGTTTCTCTCACAGAGAAGCGAAATGCCGATAAACAGGCAGTTTCCAGAGATTTGAGGTAAAATTGAAATTATTTAACTTAACTAAGACGAAAAGGTATGAGACAACTATTACTTAACCACTTGAAGACAGGCAGGCGGATGCTTCCCCTGCTGGTCATGCTGATGGCGCTGACGCCAATGGGAGCATGGTCTCAAAGCTATGGTATTTCTGTTGCTGGCGTTGAGGTGACAAGCGAGAATGCCGGGAATGTGTTGAATGATGAGACAGCCACTGTCACATTTGATGCCACGTCGAACACGCTGACGCTGCATGATGCGACAATCGACATGTCCAACCAGCAAACGTATGCCGTGGTTAGCGATATTGAGAATTTGAAGGTTCATCTGAAAGGATACAACAGCATTACGGTCAATCCGGCCCTTCCCTATGCTTTTAGCTATACCAATGCTGCAGCATCGGGGACACTCACACTGACAACGGAGAATATACCCGAAGATGAAATACCAGTGCGTTTTGGCACATTGGGGGTCAATGGAATTATGTACATCAGTAATATAGCTCAGGGCTATACCATTGCCTCGGAACTATTCTTTGATGAAACTGGAAACACCATTACCGAGGAGGATGGCTGGCATTATACCGTGAGTAGCGGAAATTATAAAAATGTTACTTTGACCTATGTGGAGTATTATGGAATTTGGCAGAGCGGCATTCACATCAATTCTTCAAGTCTTTCTCCTGAATCTGGTGGTACGATCTATTACCCGGGGACACACACGTTGCATCTGCAGTCTTTCGGCTATAATAGCGAAATCAAAACCACGATGCCTGAGTTGATAATAGAAGTAGTAGATGATCATAATACCGTAAAAGACTTTAAATACGAAGGTGACGGACAAGGAAAGCTGATTTTCCGCAAGGGTGGCAGCAACGAGTCTGAAAGCAAAGTAAGCATCAGCGATGAGAATGGTGCTATTTTAGGCTTTACCAATGTTGTGGTAGAGAGCCCGCTGAAGGTAGTCACACCTGCAGAGGTGCCTGCACAGTGGGATCAGAATTGCACAAACGTTCTCATCTCTGATGCAGAATACTACGACCTCACCGTGGCCGGCGTTCAGGTGACGAGTGCGAATGCGGGGAATGTTACAGGCAATAATAATAAAGAAGAACGTCCGCAGGTGACTTATAATGTGTCAACGAATACGTTGACGCTGGATTATGCTGAGCTGACGTCGGGAAGTGGCAATGCCATAGAATTCGGTATAGCCAGCCTGAAAGTTCACCTGGTAGGTGAGAGTTCTATCACCTGTGTTAATGAGAACGGGGTTGCATTCAATAGCAGTGTGGCAGGCAACACCATTACTTTCACCACATCAGCAACGGAACCTGGTTCGCTTTTTATGACTACAAGCAAGGAACCTATTAGCAATGCAACTGCCAGCTACGAGAATGGGCTCTGCTATTGGGCTAATGGCGTCAATAAGAATGTCAAGCAGCTATATACTCCCAATATACATGCCACGATGGATGAGGATGACAACTACAAGCTCTATCTGGGTGGGGGTAACAATCCAGATGG
>CAMNIA010000046.1 GCA_946540105.1 uncultured Prevotella sp.
AGCAGGAGCCTCAGTAGCAGGAGCCTCAGTAGCAGGAGCCTCGGCAGCAGGAGCTTTAGCATCTTTCTGCTGACTAGCACCAAAACCTGGGAGGTTGTTGGGATTCGTAACGGGGTTTGTCACGTTCTCCATTACAGAGTTGTCGGTGTGAGCCGTGGGAGCTACCCATGCACAGGCGATGCTGACAACAACCATTGCAGCAGCAAGGAACCATGTGGCTTTCTCGATGAAGTCGGTGGTCTTGCGAACACCAGCTACCTGGTTGTAACTTGCGAAGCTTGATGACAGGCCTCCGCCCTTAGACTCTTGAATCAGCACAATACCAATCATCAGTATGGATGCTACTACGATAAGAATTACAAATAATGTGTACATGTTACTTTTGTTTTTTATTGTTGTTTATTATTAATTTTTCGAGAAATCGCATCTGGTCGGCAAAGTAGACGTTCTTTTCAGGATGTTGCTTGCTGAGTCGACCGATGATGTCCAAGGCTTTCTGGTAACGGCCTTGCTTGATGTATATGCGGGCGAGGGTTTCGGTGAAGTATTCTTCATCGTTGGTGTCGTCTTCGGCAGAATTGTCTGCAGGTTTTTCGTCCTGCGTATCCTCTTGAGGAAGTTCACTGAGCAGAATGCGGCCTTGCTCTTCTTCGAGGAAGGTGTCGATAAGGTCTTGCCCCTTCATCTGTGGAATCTCGGTGCTTTCCTCCTTACGGCTATCTTCGGTTGACAGCAGGTAAGCAACATAGTCGATGGCAGCATCGGCAGGTGTAGGACGGCGGTGTGGCTCCGACTGCTCTTCATCAGCGGGAATGGAGTCGAGGAAGGTGTCGATGAGTGTCAGCGTGCGGTTGTCCGGTGCGTCATCGGTTGATGAACTGTGGTTGGTTTCTTTACCGTTGGACGGAGCGGAATGCAACTGATAGTGAGCCAGCTCCACTAACTGGAATATTACCTTGCGGTCAGTAATGTATATGGCAGCACGGCGCAGTTCCTGGTCGAAAGCCGGGTCGTGTAAGATGTAGAGATTCTGGAGCATAAGCAGGCGGGCAGTCTGAAAGTAGGGGTGCAACGCCAGAAGCGATCGCAACTCGTACAGCGTGTCGCGATTCATGCGCTCAGGGTGTTTTATCAGTTCTGTCAGTTCTACCATTATACTGCTTCTTTCCTTGATATGTTACCAGTTGGCTACAGCTGCATTGAATATCTGGTCGCACAGATCCCTTATAATCAGCGTTACCAGTTCTTCCTGTACGGCGCTAAGCGACTGGGTAGTCTCGTAGCTTTGGGTGGCTGTAAACTGCCGCTCGAAGTCTTCGGAGTGATTCGTCATGTTGGTGAAGCGAACATTCACGGTGATGGCGAGCTCAGTCTGAGCCGAGTATCCGTCGGCACTAACCGACTTGTTGCGTTGTGTGTATTGCGTGATTTCGCCCTCCAGTTTCAAGTCACCCCCACGTCTCACCTGAATGAGTTGCGTATGGTTTGCAAACTGGTCTTTCAGCCTGTTGTTGAACATTGCGCCCATAGGTGCCCAAACATAATTGGAGCGAACGGGGAACTCGGCAATCTGGATAGTCTTGGTTTTGGAATAATCTATGCTCGCACCGTTGAACTTATAGGTTACGGAGCATGCCGTCAGTAGAACGGCAAGTAGTGTCAGCAGCAAGACATGTCTATTTCTCCATTCCATATTGCTTCAGTCTTCTATATAACGTGCGGTCACTTATGCCTAACTCCAGAGCGGCTTTCTTGCGATTGCCACCGTTGCGGTCGAGTGCTTTTTCAAGCATCTGGCGGCTGAGGTCGCTGAGGTTGAGGTTCTCCTGCTCGGGCTCAATATACTCTTCAGCCACCGCATCTTCCAGTGCTGCATTGACAGGTGTTACAGCCGACACTGCGGGGATGGGGGCGAGCTGCGTAGCAGGCAGCGGCGAAGTCTGCTGTACGGGTGCTTGAACCTGTACATCTTCAATGCGCTTCTTCAGTGTGCTCATCTCGCGGCGCATGTCGTTGACATTCGAGCGCAGTTCAAATAGTATCTTATACAGTATCTCGCGTTCGTTTTCAAAAGAGTGGTCGCCCTCAGTGTGCAGTAGTGCCAACTGCGTGCTCTCCTGATCTTGAGGGATGAAGCGAGACAAGATGTCGGGTGTAATCTGGCGGTCGGTGCTGAGTATAGAGAGCTGCTCGGTGATGCTCTTGAGTTGTCGGATGTTTCCTGGCCACTTGTAACGCATCAGCATCTGTTTGGCTTCTTCGGTCAGCACCACTTTGTCCATGTGATACTTCTCGGCCATCTGCATAGCAAAAAGGCGAAACAGCAACACGACATCTTCACCACGGTCGCGAAGTGCCGGCATCTGTATCTGGACCTGATTCAGACGGTAGTACAAATCCTCACGAAAGCGTCCCTCGCTGATAGCCTTCTGAATATTGACATTTGTAGCAGCAACAACGCGGACATCGGTTTTTCTGACTTCGGTAGCACCAACGGGAATGTATTCACCATTTTCGAGCACACGTAACAGACGAGCTTGGGTGGCAATTGGAAGTTCGCCGACCTCGTCGAGAAACAAAGTGCCCTTGTTGGCAACGCCGAAGTAACCTTGAGAGTCGTTGATGGCTCCAGTAAACGAGCCTTTAACGTGTCCGAAGAGTTCTGAGTCGATGGTTCCTTCAGGAATGGCACCACAGTTGATGGCGAAATACTTCTCTCGGCGGCGTGGGGAATTGTCGTGAATGACACGAGGCAAAATGTCCTTACCCACACCGCTCTCACCGATAATCAGCACGCTGAGATCTATCGGCGCCACTTTCAGGGCAACGTCGAGCGCGTTATTCAGTGCATCACAGTTTCCTACGATGTTATAACGTTGTTTGATATTCTGGAGGTCTGATGTCTTCATCAATTTGCTGGCTTAAGGCCATTTGGCTGCAAAGGTACAAAGAAAATCTGACATAATGGCATGCTTTGGCAGAAAATTAACTTTCTGTGTCAGTTTTCGAGCTGTCATCCCTTTTAGGGTTGTCACTCTTTCGTACCGTAAAACGTGGTTTGTCGCTGTCTTCGCGCTTTTCGTGGAACAGTTTTGGAAGCGGGTTCTGCAACGGCTCGTCATAATCCTTGCGATTTCGGAAGATATCGATAGCAGTAAAGATAGCCTGACGCATTGAGTTTTCATCAGCCAGTCCTTTTCCTGCAATGTCGTATGCTGTCTCGTGATCAGGTGATGTACGTACCAGCGGCAGGCCAGCAGTGTAGTTGACACCGCTGTCAAGTGCTATTGTCTTGAAAGGAGCTAATCCCTGGTCGTGATACATTGCCAGAATGCCATCGAAGTGGCTGTAACTGCCTGCGCCAAAGAAGCCGTCAGCGGGGTAGGGACCAAAAGCCTGAATAGACTTAGCCGCCAGTTCTTCTACGGCAGGCATTATAACATCGTGCTCCTCAGCCCCTAGAAGTCCGTTGTCACCAGCATGCGGATTAAGTGCAAGAATGGCGATGCGCGGGTTGGAAATGCGGAAGTCGCGCTTTAGCGACTGATGCAGGATGGTAGCCTTCTCAACAATGGTATCTTTCGTGATGGCTGCCGCTACATCCTTGATAGGTAGATGAGTCGTGACTAGCGCTACGCGGAGTTGTTCGTTCATGAGAATCATGAGGGCTTTTTGACCATCGCCAACACTGTTCTCGATGTATTCGGTGTGACCAGGGAAATGAAAGTTCGGACTCTGGATGGTGGCTTTGTTGATGGGGGCTGTCACCAGCACGTCAAAAAGTCCCTTGCGGTAGTCTTTCATTGCCTGTTCCAAAGCTTTGAAGGCGGCATGACCCGCCTCTTGTGAAGCCTGTCCGAAGTCAATCTTTATCTCCTCATTAGTGCATGAAAGCAGGTTCAGGTGCCCGTTGCGTGCTTCTTCGGCTGTTTGAATGGTGTTGTAATTAACCTCCAAGTTCAAGGCGTTGCGGTGATAAGCTGCAACCTTGGGTGAACCATAGATGATAGGTGTGCAGAGTTCGAGCATCTCGGGGTCACTGAAGACCTTGAAGATGACCTCGTAACCGACACCATTGGTATCTCCTTGTGTGATAGCCACACGAATTTTTCTGTTTTCCATATTTCTTAAAATGTTTCGTTATTCTGTTTAGCTGTTGACAGTAGACCGCAAGCAGCAAAGATGTCCTGTCCGCGGCTGGCGCGAATGGTTGTTGTGATGCCGTGAGCTGTAAGATAGTCGCGCAGGGCTTCCATACGGTGCTCGTCAGACCCGGGCAAGTCAACTCCGGGTATTTCGTGAAAGCGTATCAGGTTGACACGACATTCCAAACCTTCGAGCCTGCGGACGATTTCGCGTCCGTAGAGAGGGGAGTCGTTCATACCTCCAAAGCAGATGTACTCGAACGAGCAGCGTCGCTGGTGTGTGAAGTCATATTGTCGCAGTAGGTTGATGGTTTCTTCCAGCGGCATTGCTTTTTCTGCAGGCATCAACTGCAAGCGCTGCTCGTGCAGCGGCGAATGCATAGAGATAGCGATGTGGCAAGGGCTCTCGTCAAGAAAGCGCTTTAGTTTACCCTTGATGCCAACAGAACTCACCGTGATGCGCTTTGGACTCCATGCAAAACCCCAGTCGGCAGTCAGTATCTCGCAGGTACGCATGACGGCATCGATGTTGTCCATAGGTTCACCTTGCCCCATGAAGACAATATTGGTAAGGCGGTCAGCTTCCGGCAGTGCACATATCTGGTTCAGAATGTCGCCTGCACTGAGGTTTCCGTGCCATCCCTGCTTTCCGGTCTGACAGAAGAGGCAGTTCATCTTACATCCCACCTGGCAGGAAACGCACAGTGTGGCACGCTCGTGGTCTGGAATGAACACCGTCTCCACATACTTATTGTCACAGGCAGGAAAGAGGTACTTGATGGTTCCGTCCTTTGAACGTTGGCAGTCGGTGGGTGGCATCAGACCTACCTCGTAGCGTTCGGCCAGTTTCTGGCGGTTTTGCTTCGAGAGATTAGTCATTTCGTCGATGCTTGCAATGCGTTTCTCGTATAACCACTGGGCAAGTTGTTTGGCTGTAAAAGCAGGCATGCCCAAGCCACTCACAACAGTCTTGAGCTCTGTGAGTGTAAGTCCTAAAAGTTTGCTTCGCTGAACCACTTCTGGTTGTTTTTCCGAAATCATGACTGCAAAGGTACAAAATAATTGATAATTGACAATTGTTTTTTTAAGAAAAAGTGTGATGCTGCAATGATAATTGATATTTTTTTGTACCTTTGCAGCTAAAATGAAACAAATACACTATCATGATACGAAAAACGGATTGTTTTTTATCTTGTCAGTCGCTTGCTGAGATACTTCCAGTAGTGGCACAGCTGCGATGCAGCAACCATGTTAGACACATCTTTTTGTTAGTCAACGAGCAGCTTGCTTCACAAGAACAGGCACCTGCCGACTGTTCCTTTCTTGTTACAGACAGTTTGGTGAGCAGCCAGTTTGTGATGCAAGTGGCTGAGAACAGCCAATCCGACTATGTATTGCTGGGATTGAAACCCACATCGTTAGTCATCGGGAAAGCCGCTGTTGAGCGCATGATGCAGGTGGCTGACGATGTTCATGCCGCGTTGGTGTACAGTGACCGCTATCAGATAGAGGGTGGTGAGCGCAAGAGCCATCCGGTGATAGACTATCAAGACGGTTCTTTACGCGATGACTTCGATTTCGGTTCGCTGATATTGGTGCGCACTTCCTTGTTGCACAAATACGCTACGAGTGACCATGAGGCAGATTTCCGTTACGCAGGTTTCTACGACTTGCGTCTTTTCCTGAGCCGCGAGGGTATGCTGTTCCATCTGAATGAATACTTATATACCGAAGAGGAGCAAGACCTCAGGGCATCAGGAGTCAAGCAGTTTGACTATGTAAACCCCGCTAATCGCGAGGTACAGATAGAGATGGAGCAATCCTGTACTGCACACTTGCGTCAGGTTGGAGCCTTAGTAGATACGTCACAGTATGGCGAGATAGACTTCGACGAGCAGGAGTTTGAAGTAGAGGCTTCCGTTGTCATCCCTGTTTTCAATCGTGTCAAGACAATACGTGATGCCGTAGAAAGTGCGTTGTCGCAGAAGACCTCTTTCAAGTACAACGTGTTGGTTGTTGACAACCATTCAACTGACGGAACCTCAGCCATCCTTTCTGAACTGTCGGATACTTATGGCGACAAGCTTCACGTAATCGTTCCCGAGCGTACCGACCTCGGTATTGGAGGTTGCTGGAATGAGGCCATCAACAGCAGCTGGTGCGGACGTTTTTCAGTGCAACTTGACTCCGATGATTTGTATTCTTCGCCCGATACGTTGCAAACCATTGTTGATGCTTTCTACCGGCAGAAAGCAGCTATGGTGATAGGGTCATACAGAATGTGTGACTTCGAGCTGAATACGCTGCCTCCAGGATTGATTGCCCACAAGGAGTGGACCGATGAGAACGGTCCTAATAATGCCCTTAGAATCAATGGGTTGGGAGCTCCTCGTGCATTCTTTACACCACTGCTCCGACAGGTGCAGTTCCCCAACACATCCTACGGCGAAGACTATGCATTAGGTCTCGTCTTCTCTCGACATTTCCGCATTGGTCGTATTTTCACAGAACTGTATCTCTGCCGTCGTTGGGGTGGCAATTCCGATGCCGCATTGAGCACCGAGAAAATCAATGCCAACAACTTATACAAAGACCGCTTGCGCACCATTGAGTTGCATGCCCGCCAGTCAATGATGCGTGGAACTGCTTCAGAAGATCAGACCTCGCTGACCCGTTTCTTCCTGCGACAATTGCAGACTTGGGATGAAGTACGCCAGCGCTATCGTGATTTAGACTATGTCAAGACGCGGGAGTTGATAACCGATACGATTGCATTAGCGGTACAATGGAATCCAGCACGTATTCGTTCTACCGGTGCCAAGATAGACGCGAAGTCAATAGCCGAACGTCCTTGTTTCCTGTGTGCTCAGAACCGTCCCCAGAAGCAGATGAAACGCGTGATAGACGGTAAGTATGAGCTGCTGGTCAACCCATTCCCGATTCTGCCTGTTCACTTCACGTTAGCGTCACTCCGTCATCAGCCTCAGCGCATTCTTCCGATGTATGCTGACATGTTGAAGATGGCAGAACGGAATCCTGACCTCACCTTATTATATAATGGTCCCAGATGTGGTGCTTCAGCCCCCGATCA
This sequence comes from uncultured Prevotella sp., assembly GCA_946540105.1. Classification (GTDB taxonomy): domain Bacteria; phylum Bacteroidota; class Bacteroidia; order Bacteroidales; family Bacteroidaceae; genus Prevotella. The sequence goes on from CAMNIA010000046.1 coordinate 7,237, forward strand.
TGCTCACCTGCAAGCCGTCAGTACGGGTATTCTGCCGCTACAGCTATCGTGGCAACGATTAAGCCGCAACCTACAGGAAGTCACGACCGATGCAGAAGGCAATGGAATCTGGCAGGTAACAGACTATCCGGCATCAGCTTTTGTCATCAAGAGTCACAAGCAGGAAACTGGCAAGCACTTGTTTCACCGTCTGTACGACTGTCTGCCGTCACAAGCCGATGAAGTTATGATGAATGTCATTATGTGGCGTCAGGGTGATGAGTTGCTGAGTGTTGTGCTGCCTCGCAGAAAGCATCGCCCGGAGTGTTACGAGAAGAGTGGTTCAGACCAGTATATCATCAGTCCAGGAGCTGTAGATATGGGCGGTCTTATCATTACGCCTCGTGAAGAAGACTTCCTTAAGCTGACGGCAGAGACGGTGCTTGACATCTATAAAGAGATAAGTCTGACACCCGACGAGATGCAGGAAGTAGTAAGTCGGGTCAAGCGCAAGCCTCAGAGCTCCTCGTCGTCTTTGCAAACTTCAGAGCAGCCCAATGTGACAGTAGGTATTGTGAGTGCCGAGAAAATCGTCTTTTCGCTCAACGCACCCTATACCGCCAAAGGTGCAACTATAGAGGGCAAGCAGTTTGTTGAGTTCTCTGAGGGAGGTATTCTATGGAATGGCAATCAATATCGCGAGTTGACTTTCAAGCCCTCATCACCCGAAGCATCGTTCTCGCTCTTCGATGTTACCATTGGTGTCAATTTCCATTGGGAGCGCCGTGAAACCCAGGTGTTCTTAGGAACACTGAGACTGAAGGTAGAGTCCGACAAAATAGTCGCCATCAACGAACTGCCCGTAGAACAGTATCTGGCTTCCGTCATCAGCAGTGAAATGAAGGCAACGGCAGGCATCGAACTGCTGAAAGCCCACGCCGTCATCAGCCGTTCGTGGCTGTTGGCACAGATGCGTCGTCGTGAAGAGAACAAGCAACAGAAGGATGGTTTCTTCTCGTTTGTCAAGAAAGATGACGAACTGATACGCTGGTACGACCGTGAAGACCATACGCTGTTTGACGTATGTGCCGACGATCACTGTCAACGTTATCAAGGCATCACAAAGCAGACGAGCCAAGCCGTCGAGCAGGCCCTGAAAGCTACTTACGGTCAGATATTGTGTTATGGTGACGAGATTTGCGATGCCCGTTTCTCGAAGTGCTGTGGTGGTGTAACCGAGGAGTTCCAATATTGCTGGGAGGATACCCCCAAGCCTTATCTTGTCAGCGTCAAGGATCCTTTCTGTAACACGAACGACAAAGCCATACTCTCGCAGGTACTCAACGATTATGATTTGGAAACGAACGACTTCTACCGCTGGCAGGTAGAGTACAGCGCGAAAGAACTCACAAAGCTTGTCAACGAGAAGCTGAAGGACGACTTTGGCGAGGTGGTTGACTTAGTCCCCGTTGAACGTGGTAAGAGCGGACGCATCTGGAAACTGAAAATAGTAGGCACGAAGAAGACGTTGACCATAGGAAAAGAGCTAGAGATTCGGCGCGTGTTGAGCGAGAGCCATCTCTATAGTTCCGCTTTTGAGGTAGAGAAGACAGCTACCGGATTCCGCTTGAAGGGTCGCGGCTGGGGTCACGGTGTCGGTTTGTGCCAGATAGGTGCTGCCGTGATGGGACAAAAGGGATATAACTACAACGAGATACTGCTGCACTACTATCAGGGTGCAGAGGTAAAAAAGATATATTGAAGTAAAACCATTAAATATTTTTTTATTATAGTTTAAGATGAAACAACACAGAAATCCTTGGTTCTGGATACCAACACTTTATATTGCAGAAGGACTGCCCAACGTCGTTGTTATGACAGTAGCAGTAGTCATGTATATGCAGATGGGGCTCAGCGATACCGATATCGCCTTGTATACCGGTTGGCTCAGTTTGCCTTGGGTCATCAAACCCCTGTGGAGTCCTTTCGTTGACCTCTATCGCACAAAGCGTTGGTGGGTATTGGCAATGCAGCTGCTGCTGGGTTCTTCTTTGGCAGGTGTGGCTTTTACGCTCAACACACCGTTTTGGTTTCAGGGTACGATGGCTTGCTTCTTCCTGATGGCTTTTTCCAGCGCCACTCACGATATAGCAGCCGACGGCTATTACATGTTGGATTTGGACGACCATCAGCAGGTGTGGTTTGTGGGTATTCGCAATACGTTCTACCGGCTTGCTGTCATCTTCGGTAATGGCGTGTTAATACCTGTTGCCGGCATCTTGCAAGTAGTGCTTCGTGACCAGAAAGCTTTTACGTGGAGTCTGGTGTTTTATGGTTTGGCGGCCCTGTTTATAGCTATTTGGCTCTACCATTCCTATATTATGCCTCGACCGGAAGCCGACAAGCCCCACGACACCAATGCTCGCGAGGTAGCCTTAGGCGTAGCAACAGCCTTCAAGACCTTCTTCAGCAAGTTGCCGCCTCGCCAAATGGTGTTTGCCATGCTCTTCCTGTTGTTCTATCGCTTCCCCGAGGCCTTACTGCTGAAGATGAGCGTCACCTTCCTGTTGCGCCCCAACTCGGCAGGCGGACTGGGACTGTCGCCGCAGGAGTTTGGTCTTGCCAGCGGAACGATAGGTGTCATAGGTCTGACATTAGGAGGCATCCTGGGTGGTATGCTTGCCGGTCGTGACGGTTTCAAGCGTTGGCTTTGGCCTATGGTTTGTGCGCTTACGCTTCCCAACATCGTCTATATCTACCTGAGTTACGTCATGCCTTCAAACCTTATTGTCATCAGTTCGTGTCTGTTTGTCGAGCAGTTTGGTTACGGTCTTGGTTTTACGGCGTTAACACTTTACATGCTTTACTTCTCTAAGGGACAGTTTCAGACTTCTCACTATGCGTTCTGCACAGCAGTAAGCTACTTGGGACTGATGTTGCCAGGTATGGTGTCGGGTTGGCTGAAAGATGCTATGGGTTATCAGTCGTTCTTCGTGCTAGTGATGTTCCTGTGTGTTATCACATTCGGTGTCACCTTATTTATAAAGGTAGATCCAGACTTCGGCAAGAAGACGGCATAACCATCAAAACAATTAGGAGAATCCCTATGTGGAAATAGGGCTTTTACTTAGGAAAAGAACGCAGGAAGCCGTACCTTTGCGCTCAAGAAAGGTGAAAGCCTTTGGTGAGAATAACAAAAAAAATACGAATAAGAAAATAACATTTCAAGACTATGAAGCAAATTTTCACCCTTTTAGCAGTTGCGACGTTGGCAATGTGCACGCTGACAAGTTGTAACCGTGATGCTGAGGAGGCTCGTACGCTGAACGGTCAGTGGTCAGGCTATATCAGAACATACTATTATGACCGTTGGGGGCTGACGGGTGATGACTATCGTACCACCATCCAGTTTAATCAGCGCAACAACTACGGCGGTATCGGTTTCGAAGTTGATTATGACCTGAACGATCCTTGGGGCAGTTACTACTACTCACCCATCCGGTGGGAGGTGCGTAATGGTGTCATCTGCATCGACTACGAGGACGGAGCTTACGTAGAGATTTCCCGTTACACGCTGAACAACGACATTTTCCGTGGGTACATGTATGACGGCACCCGTCGTGACATCGAGTTCTCACTGGTGTATGACGGCAACGTAAACTGGAGCCGCTGGAGCTATTCGGGCCGCAGTTGGAGAGCTGCCGAAGCCGGTAGTGATGCAGAAACCGCTGGTGATGCCGAAGAAGATATCTATGTCAACGGTGCTTGTGTAGCGCGTGGTGCCTTTGCCCGCTCCCTGAAGGCTAAGGCAGCTACAGACTAGATGCCCAGTCCACCATCGTAGGAAGCGTCGACAGCCTTTGACTGAAGAATACGCGAGTAGGGGGTAACATCATGGGTCAGCCAGATGTTGCCTCCTATTGTTGAGTGGTGACCAATAGTG
>CAMNIA010000047.1 GCA_946540105.1 uncultured Prevotella sp.
GGCAGCGTTCTTGTACTCTTCCGCCATCCAAGCGGTGTTTCCGTTGGCTCTCGGGGAAGCCTGTAAAATAAGAATGTTCATAATCTTGTATTTGTTTAGTTATACGCTAAAAGTGCTTAAAGGAATGTGCAAATTTAGCAATTATCGCTGAATTTTACAAAAAAAAGAAAGGTTTTCTTTGTTTTTGTTGTACCTTTGCAGTCGATATGAGAAATGTAACGATAAGCGATGCTACACTGCGGCAGGCAGCACAGGAGGGCATGGATGCCTTCGTGGCTGCTTTCGTGACTGCCATCAAGGAAGCCATCGGCGGCGAGTTGACACAGGAGACGCTCTCGGAGCTGAACAGCGACCAGATAACGCTGTTGGCATGGGACGTGCTGCACCAGGAGGTGATGGACGGCGGCTTCGTACAGCTGATATACAACGGCTACGGACCCTTCATCTTCAAGAATCCCTTTGCCAAGGCTGTCAAGTTGTGGGGCATGCGCGACTTGTCGCGACTGGTTTACGACGCCCACACCCTGTATAATAAATACAGGGAGAAGCTGGAGCGCGACTGCAGCGACGAGGAGTTCATGGCGCTGTTCGAACAGTGTCCCGAATTCGACGACATGGACGACCTCTTCGTGGAGCAGGAGGAGGCGTGGACGGCAGACATCGCTCAATACATAGACAAGAACATCGCAAAGTTTGCAACGATAGTATAACCGGAAATGAACAAACAACAGGAGGAGCTTCGCAAGAAGAGTCCGATACAGATAAAGAACCGCAAAGCCGCGTTCGAGTACTTCTTCATTGAGGAGTTTACCGCCGGCATCGTGCTCACGGGCACCGAGATTAAGTCGATACGCCAGGGCAAGGCTTCGCTGGTTGACACCTACTGCACCATCATCAACGGCGAGCTGTGGGTGAAGGGCATGAGCGTGTCGCCCTACTTCTACGGTTCGTATAACAACCACAACCAGAAGCGCGACCGCAAACTGCTGCTCACCCGCCGCGAGATAAACCGACTGGCTAGTGCCACCAAGCAGACGGGATACACCATCGTGCCGCTGCTCGTCTTCATTGACGACAAGGGCCGTGCCAAAATGGATATCGCTCTCTGTAAAGGTAAGAAGGAGTTTGACAAGCGTCAGACGCTGAAGGAGAAGGAGGACCGCCGCGAGATGGACCGTGCGATGAAAGCGTTTTAGAGAACTGAGAGGCGTGATTTGAAATAAAAATTAAAAAATAAAAAATAAGAGGGCTGAGGACTGAAGGCTGATGGCTGAGGTAAGAACTCAAAACCTCATAAAGCATTATGAATAAAAGATATAACAGACAGACACGACGGATGGTGGGCGCCCTGCTATTGACGGTCACGCTCTTACTGACAGCTGCCGTTCGGGTGCAGGCACAGCCTAAACGCGAGTTTCGCGGAGCCTGGATACAAAGTGTCAACGGACAGTTTAAAGGCATAGGTACCGAGAACATGCAGAAGACACTTGCATACCAGCTGGACGAGTTGCAGAAGGACGGCTGCAATGCCATCATCTTTCAGGTTCGCCCTGAGTGCGATGCCCTGTACGCCAGTCACTTGGAGCCATGGAGCTATTATCTCACCGGCGAGCAAGGACGCGCACCGCAACCCTACTGGGACCCCCTGCAGTGGATGATTGCCGAGTGTCACCGCCGCGGCATGGAGTTGCACGCATGGATAAACCCCTACCGTGCCAAGACCAAGACGCCGCATGACAACGCTTACAACCACGTCATCAAGGAACACCCCGAGTGGTGCTTCGAGTACGACGGACTGACGCTGCTTAACCCTGCGTTGAAGGAGAGCCGCGACTTCATCTGCGAGGTCGTCAGAGACATCGTCAGCCGCTACGATGTTGACGGACTGCACATTGACGATTACTTCTACCCTTATCCCACGCCTGGCATCGACATTCCCGACCAGGCTGACTACAGGGCACGCACCGACCAGTCGCTGACCATCGGAGACTGGCGCCGCCAGAATGTCAACCTCTTCATACAGCAGCTCTCACAGACCGTCCACGAAACGAAGCCGTGGGTAAAGTTTGGCGTGTCGCCCTTCGGCATCTACCGCAACCAGAAGAACGACCCCGACGGCAGCCGCACCAACGGACTGCAGAACTACGACCAGCTGTATGCCGACGTGCTACTGTGGGTCAACGAGGGGTGGATTGACTACTGCGTGCCGCAACTCTACTGGGAGATTGGGCACAAGGCAGCGGACTACGACACCCTGATACGCTGGTGGAATGACCACTGCGGCAGCGTGCCCCTTTTCATCGGCGAGGATGTCGAGCGCACGGTCAAGTTCAAAGACCTGAAGCAACCGCAGCAGCACCAGCAGCAGGCAAAGATGGCACTGCACCAGCAGATGCCTAACGTGAAAGGCACGGTGCTGTGGTATGCCAAGGCTGCTGTCGACAATGTGGGAGGCTACGGCACCGCACTTCGCAACAACTACTGGCGCTACCCCGCGCTGCAGCCCTCCATGCCGCAACTCGACAAGAAGGCACCAGGCAAGGTGCGCAAGCTGAAAGTCGTCGATGTTGACGAAAAGCGCGTGCTCTTCTGGACAGAACCCAAGGCAAAAGACTGGGGCGACATTGCCGAACGCTACGTCGTATACCGCTTCATGAAAGGCGAGGACATCAATACCGACGATGTGTCGAAGATAGTCAGCATCACTACGCAGACACACTACGAACTGCCTGCCGCCGAGCCCAAGAGCCGCTACGTCTATGTGGTGACAGCACTGGACCGCATCCAGAACGAGAGCAAAGGTGTGAAAAAGAAAGTGAAGTACTAGCAGGAAACCCGCGTTATGACGAAGGCTATGAACATCAAGCGCTTCATGTGCAACCCGTTGCAAGAGAACTGCTACGTGGTGAGCGATGACTCAAAGGAGTGTGTCATCATTGACTGTGGTGCATATTATGACGAAGAGTGTGCAGCACTGGACACCTATATCAGCGAGCAACAGTTGCGACCCGTCCACCTGCTGGCTACCCACGGACACCTGGACCATAACTTTGGCAATGCGCACGTCTTTCGGCAGTACGGACTGAAGGTAGAGATATGTGCTGCCGACCAGTCGCTGGTGGAGCAGTTGCCTGAGCAGGCTGCCACCTTGTTCGGCATGCAGATTTCCAACGAGCAACCACCGGTAGGCCGACTGCTGAGCGATGGCGACGAGATAACCTTCGGACAGCACCGACTGAAGGTGCTGCAAACCCCTGGTCACAGTCACGGCTCGTGCCTCTTCTACTGTGAGGAAGAGCACACCGCATTTACAGGCGACACGCTGTTTCGCATGAGCATAGGACGCACCGATTTCGCCGAAGGCTCGTGGACAGCAATGGCGCACAGTCTGCAGACCGTCATTGCCACCCTGCCAAAAGAAACAATCGTGCTTGCAGGGCATGGACCCCAAAGCACGATTGCCGATGAGTTGATGTATAACCCGTATCTGCGCTAAAGCGGCAAATAGATACAATATTTCTCCTTGAACCACTCCTCAGCAAACCACGTGCTGAGTTCCTGACGCTCCACAATTCTGTGGAACGGCTGTAGCTCGGACTCCAGGTTGCCCCCCTTCAGACATAACACACCGTTGGGCAGCGCGTTGTGCTGCTCCTTGGCAATGTTCTTGCGCACTATCTTCACCAAGTCGGGTAGGGGCATGACGGCGCGGCTCACGATGAAGTCATACTTTCCCTTCTCCTCCTCGCCACGCAGGTGACAGGGCTGACAGTTCTTGAGTCCGATGCCGTCGGCAACAGCCTGTGCGACACGTATCTTCTTGCCGGTGCCGTCAATCAGCTTGAACTGGCAGTCGGGAAAGAGGATGGCAAGGGGAATGCCCGGAAAACCGCCTCCCGTCCCGAAGTCCAGTATGCGGGTGCCAGGGCGGAATGTCACCATTCGGGCTATTGCCAGCGAGTGCAGCACGTGGTGCTCGTACAGATTGTCAATGTCCTTGCGCGAGATGACATTGATCTTGGCGTTCCAGTCACGATACAAAGCGTCGAGCGCAGCCAGTTGTTGCTGTTGCTCGACGCTGAGATTGGGGAAGTATTTCAGGACTTCGTTCATGATTTTGAAGTTTGAAATTTGAAATTAAATTTCAAATAAAACTCATCCATTCATGCTGAGAAGGAACTCCTCGTTGTTCTTCGTCTGCAGCAAGCGGTCGCGGACCGTGTTCATGGCTTCGATGGGGTTCATCTCAGCAATGTACTTACGCATAATCCACATCCGGTTCAGTGTCATCTGGTCTTGCAGCAGATCGTCACGACGCGTGCTCGACAGTACCAGGTTGACAGCAGGATAGATGCGCTTGTTGGCAAGCATGCGGTCGAGTTGCAACTCAGAGTTACCGGTACCTTTGAACTCCTCGAAGATAACCTCGTCCATCTTCGAACCGGTATCCGTCAGCGCCGTAGCGATGATGGTCAGCGAGCCGCCGCCCTCAATGTTACGGGCTGCACCGAAGAAGCGCTTGGGCTTCTGCAAGGCATTGGCATCGACACCACCGGTGAGCACCTTGCCGGAGGCAGGACTGACGGTGTTGTAGGCTCGTGCCAGACGCGTGATGCTGTCGAGGAAGATGACCACGTCGTGACCGCACTCCACCATGCGCTTGGCTTTCTCCAGCACGATGCCCGCAATCTTGACATGACGGTCGGCGGGCTCGTCGAAGGTAGAGGCAATAACCTCGGCATTCACCGTGCGCGCCATGTCAGTCACCTCCTCAGGGCGCTCGTCAATGAGCAGCATCATGATGTATGCCTCCGGATGGTTTGCTGCAATGGCGTTGGCGATGTCCTTCATCAGAATGGTCTTACCGGTCTTGGGTTGTGCCACGATGAGTGCGCGCTGTCCCTTGCCGATGGGTGAGAACAGGTCGACGATGCGTACCGACGGATTCGTGGTGGCAGGGTCATTGCAGAGTGTGAATTTCTCTTCGGGGAAGAGTGGTGTCAGGTGTTCGAAAGCCACGCGGTCGCGCACCTCCTGCGGCAGTCGGCCGTTGATGGTCTTTACATCACTGAGTGCGAAGTATTTCTCATTCTCATGAGGAGGACGTACGGTGCAGTCCACGACATCACCCGTCTTCAGACTCCAGCGTTTAATCTGCTGCGGACTGACATAGATGTCATCGGGCGATGACAGGTAGTTGTAGTCTGACGAGCGCAGGAAGCCATAACCGTCCTGAAGAATCTCCAGCACGCCATTGCCTGTGATGAGATTTGCAAAGTCGAAACGCTCAGCCTGTTTCTGATTGCCGGCAGCAGGGCGCTGACTGATGACAGACTCCTGCTGAGGCTGCTGAACGACAGGGCGGTCGAAGATGTCGAGCGTGGGTATGGCAGCCTGGTCCTCGATAGGCAGGTCGATGACGGGGATGAAGTCGGTACCGTCACCAGGATCGCCTTCCCACACACCGTCGGGGCTGGTCATGGTGTCCTGAGCCGTTTGTTCGTTTTCAGCCTCACCGGCATTGTGCTGAGCCATCTTCTCCTGCAGCTGACTAATCAGATTCTCGTCCATGGCTTCACCGTTATCCAAAGTCTGTTCCTCGGGTACGACCTCAGTGTTTTCCTGGGCTGCCCCGTCTGCAGCATTAGCAGCAGCCTCTGCGGCAGCCATTGCTTCCAGTTCCTTCTTCGACTTGCGACCGCGCTTCTTAGGAGCAGGCTTCTCTTCGGCGGCAACAGCTTCGCCAGCTGGTGTGTCGCCAGCTGCCTGCGCCTCCTGTTGTGCGGCAGTCTGTTCGGCAGCAGCCTGTTGCTCAGCGGCCTCCTGCTCAGCAGCCTCCTGTTCAGCAAAGAGCGAGTCCAGCGACGGCTTCTTTTTGCTGGCTTTCTTCTGGGGCTTGCTGTCCAGATTCTCACCTTCTGAGCCACTGACGGTGTAAACCTTGTTGTCGTTTTTGGCAATGCGCGTACGCTTGCGCTTGGGTGTAGGGACACCAGCCGCAGTGTTTTCAGCAGCCTTGTCCAAGATGGCATAGACGACTGTTTCCAACTCGTCGTTTTGCGACACCTTGACACCCAGTTCACTTGCTATCTCCATGAGTTCGGGGATAGGAAGCTTCTCTAATTCGTCTTTTGTGTACATATAGTATACAGTAATTCGTTAATGCTTCAAATGTATTTGGAATTTTGATGCTTGAAAGAAGTGTTTCGCGAACGGAAACACACCATCGTGTTTGAAATTCGGGTGCAAAGTTACGAAAAAGTAGGGAAAGAACAAAATAAATTGTGTTTTTTTTTGTACCTTTGCCGCCAAAAGCGTATAGGACGTATGGAAATCAAACAAGCAGCGTTTACTTTAAGTGCACCAATGGTTAGTATGTGTCCCAAGGATACGAAACCAGAGTATGCCTTCATTGGGCGTTCCAATGTGGGGAAGTCAAGCCTTATCAACATGCTGACGAATAACAAGAAGTTGGCAAAGACCTCCTCGACACCAGGCAAGACACTGCTCATCAACCACTTTATTATAAATAAGGAGTGGTATCTGGTTGACCTGCCAGGTTATGGCTATGCCAAGCGCTCGAAGAAGGAGGTCGACAAGTTGGACCAGATGATTCGTGGCTACATCCTGCAACGTGAGCAGTTGGTGAACGTCTTTGTACTTGTCGACATCCGTCTTGAACCCCAGAAGATAGACCTCGAGTTCATGGAGTGGCTGGGTGTGTCGGGCATTCCTTTCAGCATCGTCTTTACCAAAGCTGACAAACTGACACCCAACAAGTGCCGTCAGGCCATGGAGGCTTACAAGCAGTCGCTCAGCGAGACGTGGGAGGAGATGCCGCCAATGTTCCTGACCTCAGCAGAGGAGAGAGAGGGCAGGGCAGAGGTGCTCGACTACATTGAGCGGATAAACAACGAGATTTCCAAATAATAAAAGAGTCGATAAATCGCGATATCGCAATAAAAGAAACAATTTGACAGCATGACTCCTTATCTCGATGTCCAACATTTGACGAAGTCGTTCGGCGCACTGGTGCTGTTCCGCGACATCAGCTTCTCCATCGGCGAAGGTCAGAAGGTGGGACTGATAGCCAAGAACGGTACGGGCAAGTCGACACTGCTCTCTATCCTGGCGGGGCACGAAGGTTATGATTCGGGTGACATCGTGTTCCGTCGAGACTTGAAAGTGGGTATTCTGGAGCAAACGCCGAAGTTTGACCCCAAGGAGTCGGTACTGGACGCATGCTTCAACCACCAGGGCGAGGAGGAGAAGGTGCTGAAAGCCAAGCAAGTGCTGACACAGCTGAAGATTCGCGACCTCCAGCAACCCATGGGACAACTGTCCGGAGGACAGCAGAAGCGTGTGGCGCTGGCAAACGTACTGCTGACGGAGCCCGACTTGCTGATACTTGACGAACCCACCAACCATCTCGACTTGGAGATGATAGAGTGGTTGGAAGGCTTCCTGTCGCGCAGCAACCGTACACTGCTCATGGTTACTCACGACCGCTTCTTCCTGGACCGCGTGTGCAGCGTTATTCTCGAATTGGATGACCGCACCATGTACACCTATCGCGGCAACTACGCTTACTATCTGGAGAAACGGCAGGAGCGCATAGACAACAAGCGGGCAGAGATTGCCCGTGCCAACAATCTGTATCGCACGGAGTTGGAGTGGATGCGCCGTATGCCGCAGGCTCGTGGACATAAGGCAAAATACCGCGAAGACGCCTTCTACGAACTGGAACGTGTGGCCAAGCAGCGCCTGGAGGAGCGTCAGTTGCGGCTCAAGGCCTCTAATATATATATAGGTAGCAAGATTTTCGAGTTTCAGTATGTCTCGAAGACGTTCCAAGGCAGGACGGACGCAGAAGGAGGAAATTCCAAAGACGTGGTTATCCTGAAAGACTTCTACTATAACTTCTCACGCTTCGAGAAGATGGGTATCGTGGGAGCAAACGGCACGGGGAAGTCGACTTTCGTGAAGATGCTCTTAGGGCAGGTGCAGCCTGACGAGGGACGTATCGTGATAGGCGAAACGGTGAAGTTTGGATACTTCTCGCAGGAGGGACTGCAGTTCCGCGAAGACCAGAAAGTCATTGACATCGTGCGTGACATCGCTGAGTATGTCGACTTGGGCAGCGGCAAGAAACTGTCAGCCTCGCAGCTGCTGCAGTATTTCCTGTTTACCCCCGACCAGCAGTATAACTATGTCTACAAACTCTCCGGCGGTGAGCGCCGCAAGCTTTACCTCTGCACCGTCTTGATGCAGAATCCCAACTTTCTGGTGCTTGACGAACCCACCAACGACCTCGACATCGTCACGCTGCAAATACTGGAGGAGTATCTGCAGGACTTCCCTGGCTGTGTCATCGTGATATCACACGACCGCTATTTCATGGATAAGGTCGTTGACCACCTGCTTGTATTCCGTGGACAAGGTGACATCAAGGACTTCCCTGGCAACTATACCCAATACAGGGAGTGGGAGAAGTATAGCGGTGAGCAGTTGGAGACAAGAGGTGAGAAAAACGCCTCACGTACGCAGAAGTCGCACGAGGACACGTCGTCCACTTCCGGTCAGGCTACACCTCCCGCTAAGCGACGCCTGTCGTACAAGGAGAAACGCGAGATGGAACAGCTGGAGCAGGACATTGCCGCACTCGAGGCTGAGCAGAAACAGATAGAAGAGGCTTTGTGTGGCGGTGTCACCTCGGTAGACGAGATTACTGCCATGAGTAAGCGACTGCCCATATTGAAGGATGAACTCGACGAGAAATCCATGCGCTGGTTGGAACTTTCAGAGATTTGAAAAGCTTTAAAAAAAAAGAAATATAAGGAGTAAAAAGTGATACAGCAACAATATCCATCACAACTGCTGGAGCGGGCAGTACAAGAATTTGCCAAGCTGCCAGGCATCGGACGCAAGACGGCGCTCAGATTGGTGCTGCACCTGCTGCGTCAGGACACTGCCGACGTGCTGCAGTTTACTGATACCGTAGCGCACATGCGGCAGGAGGTGAAACGCTGTCAGGTGTGCCACAACATCTCTGACAGCGACATCTGTCCCATCTGCTCCGATACGCATCGCGACGGCTCGACCGTCTGTGTCGTGGAGAACATTCAAGACGTGATGGCGGTGGAGAACACGCAGCAGTATAACGGACTTTACCACGTCTTGGGTGGTGTCATTTCCCCAATGGACGGCATTGGACCAGCCGACCTAGAAATAGACTCGCTGGTGGCGCGTGTCCAGGAGGGGGGCATCAAGGAAGTCATTCTGGCTCTGGGCTCTACCATGGAGGGCGACACCACAGGTTTCTATATCTTCCGCCGACTGGCACCCTTCAGCGACGTGCGTCTGACTGTCATAGCGCGTGGCATCTCTGTAGGAGACGAGTTGGAGTATACCGACGAGGTGACATTAGGACGTAGCATCATTAACCGAACACCATTTCAACAATGAATAGCGAGACATTAGAATTTATTCTGACAACCTTCATGGAACTGGCTACACTGCTGTGTGCCTATCTGGGTGCACGACTGGTACGAAGGAGCCGCTGGGTGCGCATGAGCATCATCTGTGTTCCCTTATTGCTTAATGGCGTGCTCTATGCCGTCTATCGCACCACGCCGTTCTTTTATCTGGGTGTCATTCTCTTAATTTGCATACCATTCGCATGGACAAGAAAGTCACAATAGTCATCGTCAGCTATAACGTCTGTCAGTTGCTTGACGAGTGCCTGGCGAGTGTCAAGAAAGCACTCGAGGGCATCGATGGCGAAATATATGTCGTCGACAACTGCTCCAAAGACCATACCATCGAGGTGCTGCAGCCCCGCTACCCTGAGGTTCACTTCGTGGCAAACCATGAGAATGTGGGTTTTGCGCGTGCAAACAATCAGGCCATACGCCTAAGCCATTCGGAGTATGTGCTGCTGCTCAACCCCGACACGGTGGTTTATGAGCATACCTTGCACGGCGTCCTCGACTTCCTCGACAGCCATCCTGAAGCTGGTGGGGCAGGGGTGCGCATGTTCAACCGTGAGGGGCAGCCGGCACCCGAGTCGCGCCGTGCCATTCCCACGCCGTGGGTCTCCATGTTAAAGATGCTGGGCTTCACCCGCCGCTACTATATGAGTCACCTGTCGTGGGACGAACCTGGGCGTATCGAGGTGATCAGCGGTGCCTTCTGCATGTTGCGTCGCAAGGCTCTCGAACAAGTCGGACTGCTCGACGAAGACTTCTTCATGTACGGCGAGGACATCGACCTCTCCTACCGCCTGCTTAAAGGTGGCTGGCAGAACTGGTACCTGCCTTACGACATCGTTCACTATAAAGGTGAGTCAACGCAGAAGTCTTCCTTCCGCTATGTCCACACCTTCTATCAGGCTATGCTCATCTTCTTCCGCAAGCACTACGGTCACCTGAGCGTCGTCTTCTCGCTCCCCATTAAACTTGCCATCTACTTCCGCGCCTCACTGGCACTGCTCAGCATGATGGGCGACCAGATGCGCCGATTCGTTAATCCCAACAAAGTGAAAACAGAAAAGCTAAAAGACAGATGACACTCCGTGCGATAGAACCCGAAGACCTCGACGTGCTTTATCAGATAGAGAACGACCGCAGCCTCTGGCATGTGGGAACCACGAACGTGCCCTACAGCCGCTATACGCTGCACGACTACCTGGCAACCTCAGCCGATGACATCTATGCAGACCGTCAACTGCGCCTGGTTGTGGAGGACGACCAGCAACAGGTGGTAGGCATGGCAGACCTCGTACACTTCGACCCTCAGCACCAGCGTGCCGAGGCCGGTATCGTCATCATGCAGCCATATCGCCGTCAAGGATATGCGCTCCAAGCCTTGCAGCTATTGGCTGACTACGCCCTTCAGACGTTGCATCTCTATCAGCTCTATGCTATCGTTGCAGCCGACAACGAAGCAGCCCTTCATCTCTTTCAACAGGCTGGCTACGAGCGTCAGGGAACCCTCCGAGGCTGGCTTCGTCAAGGACATCAGCAAGTAGATGCCGAGTTATTTCAATGCTTTTTATAACTTTTAACACTCAAACCTTTGGTAGTTCCAAAAATTCTGCTTACCTTTGCACCCGCTAAACAAAAGTTAGCAACTTTA
>CAMNIA010000048.1 GCA_946540105.1 uncultured Prevotella sp.
AAATCTTGACTGTCACGTAGAAATATTCTGTTAAATGTTTGTTTTTTCGCGAAAATGTTGTATCTTTGCAACGCGAAAAGTGCGTGAGAATGTGGCTGGGAGGTGTCTTCTGCCATACACGCAAGCTTCTCTCTGTATCAGAAACGGCTTGATAATCAAGAGGAAACAACTAAATGGGGTTGACTGGATTTGACAGCAGGCCGAGATGGTACGTAAGCATGCGGAGCGATGACTGTGGGCTCCATAATCTCGTCGGTCGAACAATTAATTGGCGAAAACAACTACGCTCTCGCTGCCTAATCGAAGTACAGTAGATTACTGGCTTTATCCTCTTACAAGGTAGGAGGACGAGACATCGCTCCAAGGATGTGGTTCCGAATCTGAGGGTTCAGCGGTGCAGGTAAATCGGAAATAGTCGTGCGGAAGCCTCGGCTGCACGGTGAAGCTTTAGGGGATAAGGTCGTGATTGGTGGCTTGGGTCTTGTCACGACACGAAAATGAAGGCCAAGATAAGCATGTAGAAAGCGTATGGTTTCCCTGTTTGGACGAGGGTTCGATTCCCTCCAGCTCCACTTTCGTTCGGCTGTTCGGGGAATGCTCACCCTCGTGAGGGTTCTTTGACCTAAAGGTACAAAGCGACTTCGTCGATGACGATTCCCTCCACATTGCCGCTAATCTTTTCTACCCCCTCTCCACCTTACCGGCGACACATTTGAAGGTAAGGGCATGTGCGACAGACTTTCAGGTCGGCAGTAGGAGTGAAAGGAACGTCGGGGGAGAACAGCTCTTCAATCTTTTGCGTTAACAGACGGTCGAAAGTCTCGCGATAGACTGCGACATCAGTTATTCTGTCCTTGCCGAAGCACAGGGTGGGGTCGTAGTCTTCCTTGGCGGCATGCTGGATGAACAGCAGGGCAGGCGAGACGGGACGCGCTGCTCCGTCGGCTTGTTGGCGGCTCACGATGTCGGCATAGACGAACGTCTGCAGATAGTAGTCGGCGTGGTTGTGCACCTGTGCTGGGTCGAAGATGGCTTCTACGCCAGCCAACGGCTTGAGGTCGCGGCTGCCTGTCTTGTAGTCGACGACTCTGATGCGTCCGTCGGACAGCTGGTCTAGGCGGTCTATGCGTCCACCGATGGTGATGTGGGGCGTCGCGCCGTTGAGGGCCATCTGACGCCTTACGTCACACTCCAAGCCCAGGATGGTGAAGGGCGCCAGTCGCATGTCGATCTGCACCAGTTGGCGCAGGTAGCGAATGATGACTTCGCGGTTGATGATGTGCAGTCCGCTCTTCGGTGCATGTGGCATCTCGCGTGCGAACGCCTCGTCGACGGCACGTGCGATGACGGACTTGTCGGCAAGCACCCGCTCCAGCACTTGACGGGTGACGGTGGGGGGCAGCTGGTGATAGATGGTGTCGGCAGCCTGGTGGAACACGTTGCCGAAGGTGCGGTTGTCCAACTCCAGCTCGTCATCGGGCAGGTCGGGTTCCTTGATGCCGGCGATGTATTGGTAGTAGAACTGGTGGGGACAGCGCATGTAGCGGTTGATGGCTGAGGGCGAGAGCTGTTGCTGACCAATGCGTGAGAGCAGCGTCATGACCTGCGGAGTCTTGGGAATTTCGGTGGGGCGCATGCGTCGGGTTTCACGCCCAGCCTGCAGCACTTGTTGCAAGACGGGGTGCCCGCTCTCGACCATCAGTTGCAGGACGAAACGGCTCATCTCGCCCCGCTGACCGTCTTCCGTCGAGTTGTTCCACACGATAGTGACATCGTGGGCACGCTGCAGCAGTCGGTGGAAGTAGTAGGCGTAGATGCTCACCTTGTTGTCGACGGTGGTGAGCTCGTAGGCGCGGCGTATGGCGTGGGGTATGAACGAGGCGTCGTTGACACCGCGTGGCATGTTGCCCTCGTTGCACGACAGCAGCAGCACGTGGTCGAAGTCCAGGTTGCGGGTCTCGAGTACCCCCATGACCTGCAAACCTTCGGCAGGCTCGCCGTGAAAGGGGATGGTGGTTTGCTGAATGAGTTGGTTGATGAGTCGCTGCAGCGTGGTGTCGGTCACGTCAAGGTCGCCGGCTTCTTTCAGCGAGTTGAGTCTGTTGACGAGCTTATAGGCGCGGAACAGCGACTCCTGAAACAGCGGGTCGTCATGCTTGTCGGTAGCACCTTGAGCTATCTTCCGCAGCATGTGCAGCAGTCGCACCAAGATGTTTTCTGGTTGATTGCCTGCGGGTTTCCAGTCGGTCTCCTCCACGTATTGGACGTAGGGGTGGCGCAGGAAGGCACGCACCAAGCGGGGACTGTTGCCGCCGAGCAGCATGTTGAAATAGGTCTGTATGAACGAGGTGACGGGGGTCTGCGACAGCGGATAACCGGTGGTGACGTTGACCTTGCTGACCTCGTCGGGCAGACTGTGAAGCACCGTAGGCAGCAATACCTCGTTGCACATGACGATGGCAGTGCGGCGCCCGTCCTGCGCACGCTGGTTCTGGCGCAGCCACGTGCTGACGTAGCGAGCCTGGATGTGTTCGGTAGGTGCGGCAATGACCGTCAGCTGTTTCGGTTGCCGGAAGTTGTCGAAGACGGTGGGGTCGTTGGTGTCCAGTTCGTTGGGGAAGTATTGCAGGTAGCGTGCTATGTGCTGACCCGCCTCGTGCTGCTTCAGATAGTAATGATCGACGTCCCAATAGAAGAATGCCTTGCCTTGTTTCTGCAGGAAGGAGAAGAGCTGCTGTTCGACCTTCTGCAGCAGGTTGAAACCTACGAAGAGGTAGCGCTCGTAGGGGAAGTGTTGGGCTGCGGTGTCGTCGGACAGCGTGCTGACAACGTGGCGGTAGAGTGCGCCCTCGTAGGCAAACCCCTGGGCGGCGAGCCGTTCGTTGAAGTCGCGGTAGATGTCGGCAAAGCGGCTCCACAACCTCAGGAAGCGCTGCTTCAGCTCGGTCTCGTGCGACTCGGTGAAGTGGCTGAAGAAACGCTGCAACAGCGAGCGCTGCTCGTCGGTAAGGAATGTCAGGTCGTCAAACTCGTGAATGTCGCGCAGATTGGCAAAGACGTGTTCGGCATCAGCCATGTTCTTGTCCATATCGTCAAAGTCGCTGATGAGCAGCTGGCCCCAGCCATAGAACTTGTCGAGCGTCTCGGTCGAGTCGGTCTGCTGGCAGAACGACAGATGCAGGTCGCACACCAGCTTGACGGGGTCGGCAACGGTGAGGGGTGCGTGCTGGCGAAACAAGTCGCTGATGGTGATATAGACAGGACTCCACACGGGTTCACCCTGGGCTGCGCGCGCCAGATACTCGTTCAGGAATAACGAGGCGCGCTTGTTGGGAAAGACGATGGCTGTCCGAGATAGGTCGGTGCCGTATTTGCCTATGATGTCGTCGGCTACATATTCCAAGAAACTCTTCATCGCTATGCCTCCTTTACCTCTTCTATTTTGTTACTATACACATACCACAGCCATCCTCTGACACCAGGCAGACCCATCTGCCGCAGCAGCTGCATGTACTCGCGTATCTGTTCGTGATATTCGGCCCGCGGACTGCCGAACTTGAAGTCTACCACGTGGCTCTCGCGGCCGTCGGTCATAACGCGGTCGGGACGGCGCTCCTTCAGGGTGCCGTCGCTCTCCAACTTCAGGATGCTGCACTCGTTGAACAGCTGCCACCTGTCGGAGAACCACTCGCTGACACGCTGGTCCTCCAGTCGCTTGCGCAGCATGGCCACCAGCTTCTCGCGCGTCACCTCGTCGTCATACAACACACCGTCCATCTGCAGGCGGAGCAGTGCGGGTGCGATGTCGTCGGTGGTTCGTATGTGCGAGAAGATTTCGTGCAGCACATTACCCATCTTGATATAGCTTACAGCCTGCTGGGTATCGTCGTTGTCGATGAAGTTGCGGCTCTCGTTGCTCTGACGGAACGCCGTCTTCACGTCGAACGTCTGCAGGTGTATGAGCTGCTGGCTGGCACGCTGCAGGAAGACGTTGTCGGACGGGGTGGCTGACTCATCAGCGCTACCGACGATGCTTTCCGGCGACCCGTAGGTGAAGGTCAGCGGTACTTCCTTGTCGTCTTCGCCTTCGAGTACGGCACCCTCGAGTTGTAATTGGGGCAACACCGTTTCGATGAGTGCCGAGCGAAGGGCTTTCTCGTTGCGTTTCCCTATGACATAGAGGCTGCTGACGGCACGTGTGAATGCGACATACAGCAGGTTGAGGTTGTCGACGGTGTTTTGCAAGTGTTCGTCGCGGTAGTCGGCTTCGTAGATGGTGCCTTTCAGCCGCTTCTCGCTGTAGGCAATGGGCACAATGGGCAGTGCGTCAAAGGGGGGCCTGTCGGGTGCACACCAAATAATGTCGGCATGCTCCAAACGCCAGTCGCAGAAGGGGATGATGACGTGCTGGAACTCAAGACCCTTGCTCTTGTGGATGGACAGGATGCGGATGCCGTTGGCGGAAGCTCCCTGAATGGTCTTGCTGCTGATGGTGTCTTCCCATTCGCGTACGAAGGCATCAATATCGGTGGTGTTGTCCTGAACGAACAGACTCAGTTGGTCGTAGAAGGTACAGAGATAAGCACTCTGGTCGTCAAGCCTGTCGAGTGAGAAGATGTTGTAAAGACGCTCCACCAACTCGTATAGCGGCAACTGCAGGAGCTCAGCGGTGTGCTGGGTGAAAGCCGTCGGCAGCAGGTCGTCCAGCGGGCTGTCAAGAATAAATAGCTCGCTCTCGGCGACGTCCTTACCTTGTACCGTTTTTTTGTACAGTTTGGCAATGGTGGCCTTAGCCAGCAGGTCGTCGGGGTGGGTGAGCAAGTGCAGGGCTTGAACCAGCAGGGTGACGACAACCGAGGAGTCGAGTCGGAAGGCCTCGTCGCTGACAACGGGGATGTGCGGCAGGTGTTGCGCGAAATATTCGGCTATGGTGGGAATATACTTGTTGGTGCGTGTCAGGATAGCTATCGCACTCAGGGGTACGCCTTGCGCGTAGAGCCGTTCTACGGTGTCGGCTGTCAACTGCAGCGTGCGGTCAAGGTAGTCGTCGGCAGCAGGCAACAGGGTGATGTCGACATACCCCTTGGCGGCTGCGCCCTCGCGCCAATGCTGTGACACGTCCGCGTAGGCATGACGCAGCTGTTCGGCTCCTTCGGCGTTACTGGTGCGCTGGTTTTCATACTCCTGACGGGCAGCCTCACAGAAGAAGGCGTTGTTGAAAGCGATGATGTTACGCTCAGAGCGGTAGTTGGTAGCCAAAGGTTCAATGTCGAGTTGCTGGCTGGGATGCGGAAACTCGCGGTCTATGGCGTTGAGCAGCCGCCAGTCGCCCGAGCGCCAGCGGTAGATGCTTTGCTTCACGTCACCCACGATGAGGTTTTCTGTCCCCTGATGACTCATGCACTCTTCCAGCAGCACCTTGAAGTTCTTCCACTGAACGACGGAGGTGTCTTGAAACTCGTCTATCATGATGTGCTCCAGTTGCGAACCTATCTTCTCAAAGATGAAGGGTGAGTCGCTGTCGCTGATGAGCTCGTGCAGAAACTGCTGCGTGTCACTCAGCAGGAAGCGGTTGGCCTCGTCGTTCATCTGGCGCACCTTCTGCTCGATGCTGCCTAAGAGGCGCAGCTGGTTGAGGTGCTGCAGTGTGACGTCGGCCGACTGATAGAGTCTCCACTGTGTGGGGCGCTGGTCAAGCAATTCGACCAACAGGGGCATCAGGCTTGCTTCAGCAACAGCGTGGATGTGTGGACCGTCGGCACTCTTCTTCGAGTACCACTTCGAAGCGTCGTCACGTTGCTCGAGGACGCGGTTGCTCACAATGCTTTCGTCGAAAATTCCCTGCTGTATCTTCAGGAAGAAACTGCCGATGCCCTTGCTGCCGTAAGCCAGCTGGTCAGGCTCGATACCTTCGTCAGAGAGCACCTTAAAGAAGGTGTCGGCATATCCCTTCATACATTGTAGCGCATCCTGGCGGATGGCACGCAGCTGTTTGGTGTATTCCTCAATGAAGCCTTGCGTGTCAATCTTGGCTTGCAAAGCCTGTCGGTGGGTCTTGTAGTAGTCGTGGAAGATGGTCTTTCCGAACTGTTTCACCTGTCCCATGATGTTCCACGAACGGTCGTCGCTGATCTTCTCCATCACGTAGCTGAGCAGCCATTGCAGCATCGCATCCGAGTGCGTCAGCGAGTCTATCAGCTGGTCGACGGCTTGTTCCTCTACTTGTACGTCGTTCAGGCTGATGCGCAGGTTGGCGGTCAAGTCTAACTCGCGCGCCAGGTTGCGCAAGACACTCTGAAAGAACGAGTCGATGGTCTCGACACGAAAGTAGCTGTAGTTGTGCAGCAGGTTGTGAAGCGCCTCACCAGCCCGCAGGCTGACGGTCTCAGGCGGCAGCGACGTATCTTTCATGATGCGTTCCAGGTAGCTGTTGCTGTCGGGCAGCTGTTTCCAGATGCCGTACAGCTGACTCAGAATGCGCATCTTCATCTCCTCGGTAGCCTTATTGGTGAAGGTTACGGCAAGGATGTTGCGATAGCTCGTGGGGTTGACAACCAACAGCTTGATGTATTCGACAGCCAGCGTGAAGGTCTTACCCGAACCAGCGCTGGCCTTAAAGACTATAAGCGGTTTTACCATCGGCGGAACAATTCAAAGGTGAACTTAAACTCGAAACCCTGATAGCGTGTGTTGAGAAAGCTGGTGAACACGCCCGTAGAGAAATAACGTGTCTTGAAGCCATAACCCAACTCAAAATAAGGACGCGTATGCTCTATGCCCAACGCGCTGAAGTAAAGACGCTCGGACTCCATAAACCGCCCAACCCAAGGCATCCACGACAGCAAGAGCAGGGGAGAGTCGTACGAGATGTGACCGCGTACGTAGTAGTTGGACTCGTTATACCAGCGACTGTCTACCAACTGGAACTGACCCGACCAGTCGTCTTCCCATCCTGTGGGCAGATTGTTGTCGCGGAAGTTGGAGAAGTCGACGAAAAAGTCGGAACTGCGATTGGTGTAAAAACCTGTACCACCACGCAGGTTCAGCACCCTCATGCCGTTGACCGTCTTCTTGTAGCTGGCGTCGAACTCCCAACGGGTGTACTGCAGATTGGCTCCCAGCACGTTCATGATGCTGCGCTCGAAGTTGCCCGTCAGCATCGGACCTTGTCTCCAAGGCTGCAGATGAACGGTGAGAAAAGGCGCAAAACTGCGGTACGTAACGGGCAGATGGGCGCGCTGCAACCAGGCGTGTTGCGTCGTAGCTTTACGGATGTGATAATACAGACCTGTGGTGAACTTCAGCCAGTTAAAGAGACCGATATTGTTGAACACGGCGACATATTCGTCGCGGAATTCAGGAAATGATATCGAGTCGCCGACAGCCTTGTTGAAGGTTTCTTGCAAAGCACCGTTAGAGGTCCTGTTGCCGTTACCCCAGATGATGCCTGCCCTGCCGTCACGCTTGGGGTTATAGTGCATCGTCAGCGGTATGGTATAGTAGAACTGCTTCAGCTTTGTAACATAACCAAAGTCTGGTTCGAGGGTTAAGAAGTGATGGGCGTTCCACCTATACATGGCATAGACGCTGAGCTTGTACGACAAGCCCTTCTTGGAACTGTAGCTCATGTAGAACGGATTGAACAGGGGCGAGAAACTGATGGACGCCTTACCCGACTCGGAACTGATGTCGGTGCTGTTTGCCATGTGGTCACCGACGACATCCCACATGAAGTCCCTCATGCGGTCAAGCTTCCTTTTCTTCTTCTTCGGCAGCGAGTCTTCCTCCATTTGCTGGCGCAGCTTCTCTGTGTCGCGTGCATGATAGATGCTGTCCTGATAGGCTGTCAGCGGAAGCGGTCTGATGCGTTCCATCTCTGCTCTGCTCTCAAAATTGTTGATGCTGTCGGGCAGCGTCCTCTCACACTCCAGCAGGGTGGTGAAGTCAGCTGAGATGTTGTTACCTAAGAAATTGAACGACGCACTCATATTGGTCACCTTGGGCAACCGATACTGGTTGTGCTGCAGGGCTACAGCACTGACCCGATAACGCACCATGTCGAAGTTGGCCTTGAAACTGATGGAGTCGATGGCTCCCGTATAGAAGTTCACCCAAGCGTCGCCTGACACCAACTGGGTGTTCAGCACACGGGGCGTAAAGGTGACCTGTACCGTATTGCCAATGCTGTCAGGACTGTAGTTGATGCGATACCTGTAGTAACGCTTGTTGTTGCGGTGGAAGGGTGACAGCAGGCGGTTGTCGTAGAACAGCTCGCCTTGCAGGTTGGGGGTCGGCATCTCGAAGAGCGCCGGAATGGGTTGGCGGTTTCGCGGGATGGTGCCACACAGCACTTGGCGCCAGATGCCTTGACTGTAGCGGTTGTGAAATTTCATCTTGCCGTATGACTCACCGATGAACTCCCTGTCGCCACGAGCTATGCTGTACATCGTGGGAACCATCCATAGCAGGAAGTTACGGCGGTGGATTGTCATCGTGAAGATGGTATAGCCGTTGCTGTCAAAATCGTTGACAGCATGCTCGAACGTGTCGCTGTATGTCCAGATGCGGTTCAGGATGATAGAGTCACGATAGTCGCGAGCAAAACAAATGCTGGGCATGAGAAGTATCATGCCCAGCACCAAGCGGATTATGTGCAGCTTTACTTTCACGCCCCCAAAATTACAATTTTTTTTTGGAGCCGCAAAACTTTTAGCCTAAATATTTCATCAAAATGCGTGCATTTCCTGAATCACGCAACTTGGCGATGCTCTTTTCGCGTATCTGACGCACACGTTCGCGCGTCAACCCCAGCTGGTCGCCAATCTCCTCAAGACCCTTTTCGTGACAGCCTATGCCGAAGCATTCGCGGATGATGGTGATCTCTCTGTCCTTCAAAACCTTCTGAAGCACGGTGTTCAACTCCTGAGCCATCGACTCGTGATCTACGTGGCGGTCGGTACGCGAATCTTCTCCACTCGCCATCACGTCAAGCATGCAGTTGTCCTCGCCATCCTGGAAGGGGGCATCAATAGACACGTGGTGGCTGTCGGCCTGCATGGACTGAGCTATCTTCTCCTCGTCCATGTTGGTGACATCACTCAACTCTGATACTGAAGGGTGGCGCTGAAACTCCTGCTCGAAGCGGTTGATTTCGTGACTAATCTTATTCAGGCTGCCTACCTGGTTGAGCGGCAGACGTACAATACGGCTCTGCTCGGCAATAGCCTGAAGAATGCTCTGACGAATCCACCACACGGCATAAGAGATAAACTTAAAGCCACGTGTCTCGTCAAACTTCTGTGCGGCCTTGATAAGCCCAATGTTACCCTCGTCAATCAAGTCAGTAAGCGTCAGTCCCTGATGCTGGTACTGCTTGGCTACAGATACTACGAATCGCAGGTTGGCTGTTACCAACTTGTCCTTGGCGCGCTCGCCTTCACGTCCTCCCTTGCGAATCTTCTGTGCCAGTTCTATCTCTTCGTCAATACTGATCAGAGGGGCACGTCCTATTTCCACCAGATATTTATCCAGTGCTTCGCTTGAGCGGTTCGTAATACTCTTTTGAATCTTTAACTGTCTCATCTTTTACTCCTTGAAATAAAGCCTAACTGTCTGATATTCAAGAGCCTGTAGCGTGAATACCATCTTAAGGCGGTGCAAAGTTACAAAAAATACTAATACGTTGTTCTTTGCACGCCTGAAATTTTTCCTTAAAAATACTTAATTGCCCTTCGCCGTGTTGCCTTTGGGGTTGTTGCCTTTGGGGTTGTTGCCTTGGGGCTTGTTGCTGGAGTGTTTGTGGCGGCGACCACCACGATGCTGCTTCCCACCAGACTTGCCGTTACGACTGCGACCACCCCGACCCGGAGATGACTTTCGGGGAGCTGTGGGGTTATAAGCAGGACCTTCTCCAAGACCTTCGGGCAGCGGATTCTTGGTGATGGTCTCAGCAAGGAAGCGCTCGATATCGGAAAAATAACGTATGTCCTGTTCGCTGACAAAGGTGATGGCTACACCGTCTCGCTGAGCACGTGCCGTACGACCTATGCGGTGAACGTAGTCTTCGGCATCGCGGGGTACGTCGTAGTTGATAACCATCAGTATGTCGTCAATGTCGATGCCTCGTGCTACGATATCGGTGGCTACCAGTACGTCAACCTGACCGCTCTTGAAGCGATACATCACGTCGTCACGCTCAGCCTGCGACAAATCGCTGTGCATGGGGGCACAGTTTATCTTCATGTGGCGCAACTCACGCGTGATGTCTTTCACCTTGTCTTTCTTGCCGCTGAAGATGATGACACGCTGCAGTTCGCCAGCCTTGAACAGCGAACGTATGATGCCCAGCTTCTGGGGTTCGTAGCATACGTATGCCGACTGCTGTATCTTCTCTGCAGGCTTCGAGACGGCAATCTTCACCTCTGCAGGATTATTTAATAAGGTACGCGCGAGCTGTTGTATCTTGTCAGGCATCGTTGCCGAGAACATAATGGTCTGGTGGTTCTGAGGCAACAGCTTGGCTATGTTCAGAATGTCGTCTGAAAAACCCATATCGAGCATGCGGTCAGCCTCGTCAAGTACAAAGAACGACAACTTGCTCAGGTCTACATGTCCCATGCGGATGTGGCTCAGCAGACGCCCGGGAGTAGCAATGACAACATCGGCACCCATCTTCAGGGCTTTGGTCTCCTGGTCAAAGCGTGAACCGTCATTGCCGCCATAGACGACGGCACTCGACACGCTGTCCAGGTAGTAGCCGAAGCCTTGCATCGATTGATCTATCTGTTGCGCAAGCTCACGGGTGGGTGACATCACGATGCAGTTGATGGCATCTTTGGGGAAACCTCCGTCATCGAGCATCGAGAGAATAGGCAGCAGGTAGGCTGCCGTCTTTCCCGTTCCTGTCTGTGCTACGCCTATGAGGTCGCTACCGTCAAGTATCTTCGGTATGCAGTGTTCTTGTATGGGTGTCATTTCCTCGAAGTGCATGTCGTACAGCGCATCGAGAATATTGTCGTTCAAATATGTTTCTTCAAATGTCATTCTGTCCTTTTACCTTTTTACTTTTTTACCTTTTTACC
>CAMNIA010000049.1 GCA_946540105.1 uncultured Prevotella sp.
GGTGCAGGCTTTGCAGGACTGCTGAAGCGTTATTTCGGAAAATAAAATCCAGCGCCCTTCAGAAGGTTATCACACAATAAATAGAAAGAAATGTCGTTTTATCAAAGTATGGTAAGACGACTTTTCTTTTTTATCTGCACGATAGCAGTGCTGTTGACCGCCTGTTCAGACAACGATTCGTTCTCAACAGACAGCAGCCACCGTCTGACATTCTCCAAAGACACGGTACGCATGGATACCTTGTTCTCACTAGTGCCATCCACTACCTATTCCCTATGGGCATACAACAATTCGGGTGATGGTGTCCGCATCAGGACAGTACGTCTGGAACGGGGCAATCAGTCCGGCTTTCGGGTGAATGTCGACGGAACCTTCCTCAATCCTGTTGCCACCGATTTCGAGGTGCGCAAGGGTGACAGCATCCGTGTCTTCATTGAGTTGACATCACACGAGAATCAGCAAGAAACTCCCCAACTGGTTGACGACAATCTCGTCTTCACCTTAGAGAGTGGAGTAGAGCAGAAAATCAACCTGCGCGCTTATAGCTGGGATGCAACGAAAGTTACTAACAAGGAGGTTGCTGCTGACGAAGTCATAGAATCATCGAAACCGCTGGTCGTCTATGGCAAGGGAATTACCGTCAAGGAAGGAGCCACGCTGACCATCAAAAACACCAAACTCTACTTCCACGACGGTGCAGGCATCGATGTTGAGAAAGGTGCCAAACTGGTAGTGGAAAACGTGTTGCTTCGTGGTGACCGTCTAGATCACATGTTCGACTATCTGCCTTATGACAGGGTAAGCGGTCAGTGGCGAGGCGTGAAGGTGGCAGCTCAAGCCAAAGGTGTAGAGATGACAAACTGCGAGTTGCGCAGCGCCTATACAGCACTGTGGTGCGACAGTACGTCGGTAACACTTGCGCAAACCATTATCCACAACAACAAGGGTTATGGGGTGTATGCGCACGACTCTGAAGTAACATTGACCGATTGTCTTATCAGCAATACACTCGACGACTGCCTGAACCTGCAAGGTTGCAAGGCTGTGGTCGATGCAACTACACTGGCTCAGTTCTATCCTTATTCGGCAGCACGCGGCGCTGCTTTGCGATTTGCCAAGACAGAGCAGAACCTGTCGCTGCTCTGCAGCAATACCATTGTCACAGGATATGACGATGACGTAGTATTTGGCGAAGGCTTTGACGGCGAAACGGTTGTACTCGCCTTTCAGAACTGTCTGCTGCGTACCGATAAGGTTGATGACGAAGAAGCCTTCACCGATGTCATCTGGGAGAAGAAAACCGATGACGTTCAGGGCGTCAAGCATTTCGTTAAAGTAGATGATGTCAATTTCATCTATGACTTCAACCTGAAGGAAGACTCCCAGCTCAAAGAGAAGGAAATGGGGTGGGAAGGTCTTTATCGCTATTGAAGATATTATCCAGGAAAGCATCTGATTCGTAGTGGATAACCAAAGAAATTCAGCTTTTTCTTTGGTTATTCGAATAGTAATTATTACCTTTGCACCGCAATTGGTCAGGGAATGAGGTGTAAGTCCTCAACTGTCCCGCAGCTGTAAGCAACTTTATACGATGCGAACACAAAGTCACTGATATTATTGGGAAGACGTTCGCAGACGGGTTGTAAGTCAGAATACCTGCCTTTCGCATCAAGAAAAGCACCGCTGTGTGTCTCTGGGGTTAGACCGCAAGGTGCGAAACGTGTATTATTATATAAGTCTCAGGGAGGCTTGTGTCGTGAGATAGGGGACTCCCTTCTTTTTAGTAGAATGTAACAACAGCACGAAAAAAGCTGAATGAATACAACGAGAAAACTGCTATGGCTGTTTCTGGCCTTGATGGTATCAACTACTGTCTTTGGTCAAAAGGAACGGCGACAGAAAAGTATGATGAGAGACTCGGTACTTCTTGAGACGTTAGAGGTGACCGGTAAGTCTAAAACTCAGCGGTTGCGCGAAGGAGCGCTGTCGGTGAATGCTATTGATGTGCGCTCAATAGCGAGTTCGGTGAATACCCTTAGCGGCATCATTGACCGCACGGCAGGCGTGAAGATTCGCGAGGAAGGTGGGGTAGGTTCTGATTTTGACTTGAGCATCAACGGCATGAACGGGTCGTCCATTCGATACTTCATAGATGGTATTCCGCTTGACACCAAGGGAACGGGGGTGACGATAGCAAATCTTCCCGTCAGCTTGATTGATCATGTGGAAGTATATAAGGGCGTTGTGCCCACATGGTTAGGAAGCGATGCGTTAGGTGGTGCCGTGAACATTGTGACTCAGCGTAAGAAAAGCAATTTCCTGGATGTTTCCTATGGCTTTGGTTCGTTTCATACCCACAAAGCTGATGTCAACGGACAATATGTATTAAGGAACGGGCTGACCATACGCCCGACATTTGGCATCAGCTACTCGAAGAACGATTACATGATGAAGGATGTCGAGGTGTGGGACGAGGCTTCTCGTAAATTTCTGCCGCAAGACCGCCGCCGTTTCCACGACGACTACTTCTCGCTGATGGGACAGTTGGAGGTTGGAGTGACGGATAAGTCTTGGGCTGATGAGTTCTTTATATATGTATCTTATAATAAGGTGAAGAAAGACCTGCAGACCGGACAGGTGCAGACGCGCGTCATCGGAATGGCTGACAGAAAATCGGATGCGTGGAGCATAGGTGCACGTTATCAGAAGCGTCACTTCTTGCTGAAGAATCTTAGTGCTACCCTGTCACTATCGCACACATGGGACCACAGCATTACTACCGATACCGCTCACAGACAGTACGACTGGAATGGCGATTATATTATCAGCGCGCGTAATGAGATTAACGGCCGCGCCTTCAGTCAGCGACATTTCAAGCGCCCGCTGACACTTGCGCGTGCAGACTTCAACTACAACTTCTCGGATGCTCACATGCTAAACCTGAGCTATTCGCTGCAGCGTACTGGCAATAACCGTTGGGACGAAGTCGAGGCAGACTTCGAGCCTGCCAACGACGTGTTGGCGAAACACATCATCGGATTAGCTTATAACCAGTCGTTGCTGAAAGGCAGGTTATACAACACCTTCTTTGTGAAGGACTATGTCAACTACCTCAGTGTGGAACAGACAGACCTGCCGTTTATTACGGGTTCGCGTGAGACGACAGGCTCAAATACGCAGAACAGTTTCGGCGGTGGCGTGGGTTCGAAGTTCGAGATACTGCCCGAACTGGCTGTTAAGGCAAGCTATGAGCATAGCGTCCGTCTGCCGTTGGCGCGAGAGTTGCTGGGCAACGGTTCAACGATTTATGCCAATCTGGCTTTGAAACCGGAAATGAGTGACAACCTCAACCTCGGATTCTTTGGAACCTTCCGAATGGGTAGGCAACACTCGCTGTACTACGAGGTGAACGGCTTTCTGCGATTTGTCGACAACTATATCCAGCCGCAGATTACAGAAAAGGAAGGCACCATGCAGTATGGCAATGAACCGGCAGTTCACATCAAGGGCTTGGAAGGTGAGTTACGCTATGAGTGGAACCGCCGCCTGCAGATTTCGGGAAACATGAGCTGGCAGGACGCTCGCAGTCGCAATCGCTATTTGGATGATGGAAAACCATCTGCAACGTATAATAATCGTGTGCCGAATCGTCCGTGGTTGTTTGCTTCCGCTGAGGTGCGCTACGATGCCGCTCACCTGCTATCTCACCTCTTGCCACAGACCTCCCATCTCTACATTGGTGCAGACTATCAGTGGGTGCACTGGTTCTACCTGTCGTGGGAAGCCTATGGTGCCGAGGATACGAAGGCACGCATCCCCGAAAAGAATATCCTGGGCGCAAACATCACTTATTCGTGGCATAAGAATCGCTACAGTCTGTCGCTCGACTGCCGCAATCTGTTCGACCAGACAGTCTATGACAACTACAAGCTGCAGAAACCAGGTCGCACCTTCTTTGCCAAGTTCCGTCTATTATTACAATAACATATATTTCACTTAAATAATCAAGAAAATGAGAAAACTTAATTTCTTTCATTCTGCAGTGGCAGTCTTGATGTTGGCTGCTACGTTTGTTGCATGTTCTAATGATGACGAGTCGTCCGATGCACCTAATCCTACATCTAAAGTTCATTATGACCTGACAGTTGCCGTTGGCAATCATGGTGGAATGGGACAGGACAAGCAAGGACACATCACGCTGAGTGTTGCATCGCTGAGTGACCCGTCGGCAACTATTGATCCCTCTCAGGGAGCTGAGATTACAGACTATACAATGGAGGGCATCTACAAGGGCAAATACATCTATCAGGTACCTGTATCTGCAAATCGCTTCTCGAAACTGGAGTTTGTCAACAACAGAATGCAGGTTGTTCAGGAGCAGCCGTTTAAAGACGGCATTACCTTTTCGCCGCGCAATTACACCCATGCTTGGATTAACGACAACACGCTGGTCATCATGGCTTCTAATGGCGACAACAACAAGGTTATCTTCAGCAAGTTGAATACCGACAACATGTCCATCATCCAGCAGGGAGAACTGAATATTACACAGCCCTCTGGTTACACGGTTCTGACTAGCAGCGGTATTCTTGCTTATCGTAAGAGCGATAACAAACTGTTCTACTTCTACTATTGGAAGACAAAAAAACGTAACGGTGTCGAGGAGCCATTCTTCCATGTTGCTGTCATCAATCCTGAGACGATGCAAGTTGAGCAGGATAATACAAACACAGAATGTCAGCAGATGCAGGGTTCGGCTTACGGCGAGTTGTTGCAGCAGATTGTTTTCTTCGACGAGAACGACAATCTGTACTTGTCGGCCTTCAACGATGTTGACGGAAAGAACATCGGTCGTCTGCTCCGTATCAAGAGGGGTGAATACAATGTTGAAGCGGGCTACAATGCCTTTACTGATGCCAAGGGAAAACTGCTCACCGTGCAGTATCTTGGCAACGGCAAGGTGTTTGCTTATTGCGGCGACAATTCTGTTACTCCTTCAAAGGCTAACCCGACTATTGGCGATGTAGCTTACTACTATTCTATCATTGACGTCAACAACAAGACAGTTCAGCGTCTGGCTTACAACGGAACAGACATTCCTTACAGCAGCGGTAGCTTCTCACAGCGTTCTACACTGAATACGGCAGAGAATCTGATGTACTTCGGAGTAAATACTGCCAGTGAGCAGCGCATCTACATCTACAATGTTGCTACAGGAGCCGTAACACAGGGTGCAAGCATCACTTCCGGCTTCTATTTCGACCTGTTGCGCGTAGTTGAGGAATAAACCACATAATTCTCTGTATAATCAAGCATGAATAACAGCATTGATGCTGTCACATTCCTTTCGTTAGGTCCTGGCGACCCGGAGCTCTTGACGCTCCAGGCCGTCAGGATTTTACGTGAGGCTGACGTGGTTATGATACCTGCGACGCGGAGTGCCGAAGGCAAACTGGTGTCTAGGGCAAGTGACATCGTCAGCCAGTGGTGTGACGAGGATAAGATACGCCGCTATGTGCTGCCCATGCAGAAGAATCGTGAGGCAGCACAGGGTGTCTACGACAACATTTTTCATGATGCAGCCGACGGCTATAGGCAGTGCCGACGTGTCGTGGTGGCGGTAGAGGGTGACGTGAGCATTTACGCCTCCATCCATTACGTGCTGGAACAACTGAAAACTGATGGTATTCCCGTGACGCAGTGCGCGGGAATACCATCGTTTATTGCTGCTGCCGCAACCCAGGAGCTGTCGCTTGTCAGCCAGCAGCAGCGCTTGGTGGTGTTACCCGGCGATGCCGATGAGGCTACGCTTCAGCAACTGCTTCAGACAAACCATGTTGTCGTAATCATGAAGTTGTCACAATGTCAACAGGTGCTGAAGGACTTCCTCAGCAAGAATCCTGACACCGTGTGTCATTATTTCGAGAATGTGGGTACCGAAGGGGCTTTCCATACCACCGTGCGTGACGAGATTTGCTCTCGTCCGATGCCTTATTTTTCACTTTGCATTCTCTTTCCTGCTTGAGTTTGCGAAAAAATGCTTACCTTTGCAAGCATGAAGACCGCATTCCTCATTGCAGCACCTACGAGCGGCTCGGGCAAGACGACAATTGCCCGAGGGCTGATGGCGTTGCTGACACAACGAGGCTATAAGGTGCAGCCCTTTAAGTGCGGTCCCGACTATATCGACACGAAGTTTCACGCGGCAGTGTGTGGTCGCCCCAGCATCAATCTTGATACCTTTATGGCTACCGAGCAGCACGTCAGTGAGCTGTTCGCCCGTTACGGACAGGATGCCGACGTCTGTGTGGTGGAGGGAATGATGGGACTTTTCGACGGTTTCGACCGCGACTGCGGTTCAAGTGCCGAGATTGCTCGTGCGCTTGACATTCCGGTGGTGTTGGTGGTCGATGCCAAAAGTGCGGCTTACTCTATGGCGCCGCTTTTGCAGGGCTTTGTCAATTTCCGGAAGGATATTCGCATTGCAGGCGTAATATATAACAGGGTGGGGTCGGAGCGCCACCGTCAGTTGTTGCAACAGGTATCCGACGACCTCGGCATCCGGTGTTTCGGCTTCGTACCCAAACGTGCCGAACTGGAGCAGGGCTCGCGCTACTTGGGCTTGGACTTTTCCACGAAGGTTGACAGCACAGCCCTTGTCAGGCTTCTGGAGCAGCATGTCGACTGGCAAGCACTGTTAACACTCTCCGTCCGAAGCCCTCGGACTCCGCGTCTGAAGCCCTCGGACTCATCGTCCGAAACCTTCGGACTCCGTGCACTGATAGCTCGCAACGATGACGCGTTCTCGTTTCTCTATCAGGAAACTCTTGATGCGTTCCAGTCGGTACGCTTTTTCAACCCCGAACAGGATGTGCCTTCGTTTCAGGATGTCGACCTGCTGTATCTGCCGGGCGGCTATCCGGAGAAGCACCTAGAGCCACTGGTCAGCAACGCTGCATGCCGTCAAGCCATTAAGACGTTTGCCGAGCAGGGTGGACGAATAGTGGCTGAGTGCGGCGGAATGATGTATCTGTGTCAAAGCATCGTAAGCGATGCGGGCACTTTTCCGATGTGCGGTGTGCTGCCTTACACCATAACGGCACGCACTTCCGACCGCAAACTCACTTTAGGTTATCGGCGTTTCGTACTCAACGGCAGGGAGTTACGTGGTCATGAGTTCCACTATACGCAGTTCTTGGGCGATGTTCCTCAGAGCCATTGTCAGGTGTATAACGCACAGGGTACGCCGGTTCCAACGCCCGTTTTTTGTTATAAGAATGTTTTAGCCAGCTATACTCACCTCTACACGATATGAAGCATCTTCACCCTCTCATGTTGGCAGGAACTGGCAGTGATGTAGGCAAGAGTGTCATCGCCACTGCCCTGTGTCGCATCTTTCTGCAAGACGGCTACCGACCTGCCCCCTTCAAGGCTCAGAACATGGCGCTGAACTCGTATGCTACGCCCGAGGGACTGGAGATTGGTCGTGCACAGGCTGTCCAGTCCGAGGCTTGCGGCATACCCTGCAGCGCTGACATGAATCCGCTGCTGCTTAAGCCTAACTCCGACCACACGTCGCAGGTGGTGCTGTTAGGCAAGCCTATCGGTAATCGTAGTGCCTTCGACTTCTGGAAAACCCACTCCGAGTCGGCTCCTTCGACCACAGAACCTGACTTTCGCCAAGAGGTCTGTGCTGCCTACGACCGTCTGGCTTCCAAGTTCAATCCTATCGTGATGGAAGGGGCGGGCAGCATTGCCGAGATTAACCTGCGCGACCACGACTTGGTAAATCTGCCGATGGCGCGTCACGCAAAGGCTGATGTCATCCTGGTGGGCGATATTGATCGTGGCGGTGTCTTTGCCAGCGTCTATGGTAGCATCATGCTGCAGACTCCTGCAGACCGCCAGCTTATCAAGGGCATCATCATCAACAAGTTTCGTGGTGACATGCGTCTCTTCGATGAAGGCCGCCAAATGCTGGAAGACCTCTGCGGCATTCCCGTCTTGGGTGTGGTGCCTTACTTCAAGGATATCTATATAGAAGAGGAAGATAGTGTCAGCTTGGAGCATAAACGTCGCCAACTGGCTGAAGGGAAGGTCAACATTGCCGTCGTGTTGCTGCGCCACATATCTAACTTTACAGACTTCGACACCTTGGAGCGCGACCCTCGGGTGAACCTGTTCTATACCAACAATACGCGTGACATCGAACAGGCTGACATCATTGTCATTCCTGGCACGAAGTCTACACTCGACGACCTTATGGAGTTGCGCCGCAACGGATGTGCTCAGGCTATTCAGCGTGCTCACCGTGACGGCAAGCTGGTGTTGGGCATCTGTGGCGGATTCCAGATGTTAGGACAGACGGTCAGCGACCCCGACGGCATCGAAGGGTCAGTCATGTCGCTGCCAGGATTGGGACTGCTTCCCATACATACCACGATGACGCAGCAGAAGAAGACCGAGCAGGTCACCTTCAACTTCCGAGGACACACGTGTCAAGGCTACGAGATTCATCAGGGGGTGAGCGATGCTGCTGAGGCTGTCGTTGAGACGGACCACTGCATTGGCACTTATATTCACGGCTTCCTCGACAACCCGCCAGTTATTGAGTACCTTCTCACCTCACACGTCTCACCACACACCTCCCACGTCTCACCTCCCACGTCTCACCTCGCTTTCAAGGAAGAGCAGTACGACCGTCTTGCAGACCACGTGCGACGGCACATCGACATGGCACAACTTTACAAAATATTACAGCATGATTAAAGGACACGGCGACGACGCTTATCAGTATCAGCACATCGAGGCAGACTTCTCGTCGAATATCTGCCCAGCCTCAGGACATCAGGCGCTGATGGCTCATCTCGCCATGCGTCCTGAGCTCATCAACCACTATCCAGAACCTGAGGCGTGGTCGCTTGAGAAGCTTATTGCCGAACATGAAGACCTGTCGGCGGCAAACGTCCTTGTCACTAACGGTGCCACCGAAGCCATCTACCTCATTGCACAGGCATTCCCATTAGAAGCTGACATCCCGCGACCCACGTTCAGCGAGTATGCCGACGCCTGCAGCCTGTTTCCTCGCAGCGATACTGCTCACCGCATGGTGTGGCTTTGCAACCCTAACAACCCGACAGGCGATGTCTATGACCAGACTGCCATCGACCACCTGCTGGCACATTACGACTTGGTGGTTGTCGACCAGTCATACGAGCAGTACACCGACCGCTTCGTCATGTCGGCAAGCTGGGCTGCTCGCATCCCCAATCTGCTGCAGATTCATTCGTTTACAAAAACCTATGGCGTGCCAGGAATCCGTCTTGGTTACGTCACTGGTAACGCGTCGCTCATTAGCCACATGCGTAGCTACTTGCGTCCGTGGAGCGTGTCGGCACTGGCTGTCGAGGCTGGAAAATTCCTGCTTAGCGATGACTCTTTGCGCTGCCGTCCCAATTTGAACGAGGCGCAACGGCTGCGCGACCGGTTGCAGCAGATTGACGGCATCCTGACACAGCCGACGCATACCAACTTTATGCTATGCCAGTTTGAGGATAACCGGTTTACGGCCGCCGACCTGAAGGACTATCTGGCTCGCCAGCACCACCTGCTGATACGTGACGCCTCCAACTTCCGAGGGCTCACGCAGCGGCACTTCCGCATTGCCGCACAGTCGCCGCGTGAGAATGAAGCACTGGTGGAAGCCATCAAAGAGTTTTTGAGAACTGAGAACTGAGAACTGAGAAGTGAGAACTGAGAACTGAGAACGGAGATGGGTGACTGGATGCTGACGATATGGGCTTTGCTGATAGGGTGGGTGCTCGACCTCGTGTTGGGCGACCCGGCGTGGCTGCCGCACCCCGTGGTGGGTTTCGGCAAGCTGATAGCCTTTGGCGAGCGCCGACTGAACCGCGGCAGCCACCGCCGGCTGAAGGGTGCCGTGATGGCTGTCGCGCTTATAGCTATAGTCTTTGTCGCAACGTGGCTCTTGTGTCGTCAATTGTCAATGGTCAATTATCAATTATCAATTGTCTTGGGCTCCCTTCTCATCTTCTTCTGCCTCGCCGGCACCACGCTCATCCGCGAGGTGCGCCAGGTGTTCATAGCCGTCGACCGCTCGGTGGACGAGGGTCGTCGGCAGGTGGCGCGCATCGTGGGTCGCGACACGTCGGAGCTGTCGGCCCAGGAGGTGCGCACGGCAGCGCTGGAGACGCTGGCCGAGAATCTGAGCGACGGCGTCGTTGCGCCGCTGTTCTGGCTTGCCGTCGGTGGCGTGCCGGCTATGGTGGCGTACAAGATGGTGAACACGCTCGACTCGATGATTGGCTACCGCACCGAGCGCTATAAGGACTTCGGTTGCTGGGCGGCACGTATCGACGACGTTGCCAACTACGTGCCGGCACGACTCACGGCGTTGCTGATGGTGGTGGCTGCGGGGAAACCGCAGCTCGCGCGCTTCGTCCGCCGCTACGGTCGGTGCCACGCCTCGCCCAACAGCGGGTACCCGGAGGCGGCGCTGGCCGGCATTCTGGACTGCCGCTTCGGCGGGCCGCACACGTACTTCGGCCAGCTGTTCGACAAGCCCTTCATCGGCACCAACCCGCGCCCGCTGACCACGCAGGACATGCGCCTTGCCGTGCGCATCAACCGCACCGCCGAGCTGCTGATGGTCGTCCTGACCGCCGCAGCGCTGCTGCTGACCTGTTGACCTGCAGACCTGCTGACCTGCTGACCGCCCTGTTGTTGGTGTAATCATTTTCCTTCCCCGCCTTTAACATTTCTTTTGCTTTTATATTTCTTTCTTTCCTGCCGATGTTGTATCTTTGCGGTCGGAAAACGTTAAATGATA
>CAMNIA010000050.1 GCA_946540105.1 uncultured Prevotella sp.
TACTGTTGTCACCTCCAGCCCGTTGACGGATGCACAGAATGTTTTTACCAGCATAATATTGATTCGTTTTTGAAAGCAAAGGTACAAAAAAAATTAAATATTAAAGATGAATAAGGAAATATTAAAGAAGAAAAGGGGAAAAATTCGTTGCATCATGTCCAAAAGTTCTGGGTTTTTATGTACCTTTGCACTCAGTATGAACAAAATTATCCGTTTTATGAAGGACTGGACGCTGCCCATTGCCATCTGTGTGGGCAGTGCCAGTTACCTGACATTCAACTACGTTCCTGCATTGGACGCGCTGGGCGACACACTTAGTCCTGTGTTCGATGTCATCTTCCCGCTGTTCGTCTTCCTGACACTGCTGGTGACATTCTGCAAGGTGGACTTTCACCAGATGCTGCCTCACCGCTGGCACACCGGCATACTCATTGCCCAGCTGTTGCTGGTAGCCCTGAACATTGTCATCATCCTGTGGGCAAAAGAAGCGGAAACGGCAGAAGATTCGTCACGCTTCACGCTTCATTCTTCACTCCTCTGGGAAGCCGTGCTCACGTGTATTATCGGTCCAGCGGCATCAGCATCACCTGTCGTGGTAGGAAAGTTAGGCGGAAACATTTCAACCATGACGACCTATGTGCTCATCTCGTCACTCTTCTCTTCCCTACTCATACCACTGGTCTTCCCCATGTTGGAACAGACGGTGCAGGTACCGTTCTTCGAGGCTTTCCTCATCATATTACAGAAGGTCAGCATCGTATTGCTGCTTCCTTTGGTATTAGGCTGGTTTATCCAGCACTACCTGAAGCGGTTGTGCCGTTGGATTGTCAGCATGCCGAACCTCAGCTTCTACTGTTGGGCCATCTCGCTCAGCATCACTACGGGCATCACCGTGAAGAACATCGTCCACAGCGATGCTTCCGTCGCCCTGCTGCTCAGCATCGCTGCTGCCACCTTCCTGCTGTGTTTCCTGCAGTTCGGCATCGGTCGTCTGGTAGGTCGCCACTTGGGCGAGGAAGTCAATGCCGGTCAAGCACTGTTCCAGAAGAACACTGCCCTTTCAATCTGGGTAGCCTACATGTACCTGCATCCCGTAGCCAGCATCGGTGCTGGCTGCTACGTATTGTGGCAAAACATCATCAACTCGCTGGAACTATGGCAGGAAAGGAGAAAAATAAAGAGCAAAGCAGGATAAGCAGCTAATCAAATAGACGAACTAAAAACAAATCAAAATGAGACAAGCAAGCATGAATGTAGTAAGAAAGTGGTTATGGGTAGCTTTACCTTTTCACCTTTTCACCTTTTTACTCTTTTACCTTTTTACTTTTTTACCTTTAACGGCTCACGCTGTAGAAAACTATCCGTACCGTAGTGATTACCTCTGGGTGACTGTACCCGACCATGCTGACTGGCTCTACGAGGTTGGACAGAAAGCCACGATAGAGGTGCAGTTCTATAAGTATGGCATACCTCGTGACGGCATCGTAGAATGGGAGGTGGGTACTGACCTGCTTGCTTCCGACATGCGCGACAAGGTCACACTGAAGGGC
Organism: uncultured Prevotella sp.; assembly: GCA_946540105.1. GTDB lineage: Bacteria > Bacteroidota > Bacteroidia > Bacteroidales > Bacteroidaceae > Prevotella. Next base: position 1,551 of record CAMNIA010000050.1, read on the forward strand.
GGTCGCGCAAAGATTGTTATAGGAACGGCCAAGAAACCGTGCTTCCGTGACTTGAGACTGAAGCTGCAACTGGACGGCAAGACCTACGAGCACCATGTGAAGGTCGGGTTCTCGGTTGACAAAATACTGCCGTACACACAGGAGCCAAAAGACTTCTGGAACTTCTGGCAGCAGCAACTGAGCGAAGCACGGAAATATGCGCTGCACTACACGAAGGAGTTTGTGGCTGAGATGTCAAACGAGCGCGTGGACTGCTACCGTATGAAAATAGACTTGGACCGTCAGGGACATGCCTTTTACGCCTATCTGCTGATGCCTCACGGTGCGCAGAAAGGCAGCTGCCCTGTTGTGTTGACACCTCCAGGAGCTGGAGTAAAGACCATCAAGGACGGTATGGCACGTCGTTTCTGGCCGGAGAATGGCTTTATCCGCTTAGCCATCGACATTCATGGCCTCAACCCCACCATGACCAATCAGCAGTGGGCTGAAATCAATGCGGCATTCAACAATCAAGACAACGGTTATCTGCGCCAGAATTTGGAAGACCGCAACCATTACTATATGAAGCATGTGTATCTTGGGCTGGTGCGTTGCATTGACCTGCTGACATCCTTACCCGAATGGGATGGTCGGAATGTCATTGCTGCAGGCGGCAGTCAAGGTGGCGCACTGGCACTTATCGCCACAGCACTGGACAACCGCATCACACATTGTGTAGCTAACCACCCTGCATTAAGCGACATGGCGGCAGGAGCGGCAGACCTGACAAGCGGATATCCACACTTTACGAAAGAAAGCGGTGCTTACTCGGCTGCTTGCATGAAGACGCTGCCATACTACGACGTGGTGAACTTTGCACGCCACATTGAGACTCCCGTGTATATGACCTGGGGGTATAACGACAACACCTGTCCGCCCACTACATCTTATGCAGTATGGAATGTACTAAAGGGCAACAAGGAGTGCCTACTAACACCAATCAATGAACACTGGACGAGCGATGCCACCGACTACGGCCAGATGGAATGGGTGAAGAAACGCCTGAAGTAATTACATCTTTACCGCATCGGCAATGGTGAACAGACGCTTACTGCCTGCGTCATAGCACTTCAGCGTCACCGACTCGCCACTCCGACCGTAGATAACCAGCGACGTGCTGCCGGTGGTTGACAGCGTAATGGTGCCGCGACACTCATCACCCACGAAGGCACCTACCACGTAGCCGCTGACGGGCGTGATGCCTACCTTGGTCAGCATACTCTCTGCGCCTACCGTCTTCACTACCGGATACTTCTCAGAGCCTTGGGTAAACGGCGGTACCATAAGTTTGTCGAAACCTATCTCCGCGTCTGCGTCCAGCGTGATGTTGTCGGACAGCGTGAAGATGTGCTTCAACTGTTGGCAGTAGTAGCGCAGCGAGATGTTCACCGTCTGTGAGCTCGTTTCGTTGCCCCAGGCTTTTATCAGAAACCTGCAGTTGTCTATCAGTTCGCCGGTTTCCAAGTCGACGTTTGGCCCTGACACACCACGCAACTCGTTGTTCACGAAGACGGCAACCAGGTCGCCTTCCGTGACATAGGGTTTCAGCACGTCTTCTATCTGCACCTTCATCAGTGTCCAGTTCTCGTAGGCCTGCGTGGGCTCTTCCCAGTTGGGACGTTCCTGGTTGTTGGTCCAGTCTATCTGCCACGTGGGAGCCCCGTTGAGTGTGGTTTCCGTATAGCCAGGCGTGCTGTTGCTGCCGCCTTCACCGTCATCGCTGCTGCAAGCCCCGAAGAGGAGGCTTGCCAGCAGAACGACTGTTAAATGCATCTTTTTCATATCACTTGATTATTACTTTTTTACCATTATAGATATACACACCCTTCTGTGCCGGCTTGCGGTCAAGCAACAGACCGTTGATGGTGTACCACTTGCCGTCCTCGTAGTCAGCACGTACGAAGTTGATGGCCGTAGGCTCGTCGGGGCTGCCGATGACAGCATTTGACTTGAAGGTCATCACCTCGCCGGTAGATGCTACTACCTCGCCGTCACGCTCAATGGCGAACCAGATATACTGTGGCCTGTCGCCTACAATGCTCATGTAGATGGGCTCTGGGCTGGCGGCACTGGCGGCCGTTGACAGCGTAGCCTCGCCGACCACCTCGCCGTTGGCGTAAGCCAGCAGGATGTCGCCATCCTCAGGTTCGAAGCCTGTCACATGGGCGGAGACGCTCATCGTGTTCGGCATCTTCTGGACAGCTGCGCGAGTAGAAGTCAATGACCAGTCCTCACGGAAGTTGCTACTCAAGTCGTAGTACGGATAGGTGAACGAGGCCTTGGCTGCATCCTTGCGCAGCATCAGGTAGCCCTCGCCAGGCTTCATGTACTGCAGACTGCCGCGCCAGCGTCCGGTGCTGCCTACCATAGTGAAGTAAGCAAACTCGGTGTGGCTCTTGATGACATCGCCAGGCCGTGCCTTGTCGTAGTAGTCGCTCAGGGCGGTCTCCACGCTCAGGCTCGTCGCCGGTGTGTAGCCGATGCCGTTCCAGCCTTCACTCACATTGATGGTACGCTCTTGCTCGTCCTCGATAACCTTTCCTTCAACGGGGATGGTGCATGCCTTCTGAACCTTGATGGCATAAGCACTCTTCGATGAGATAGGAACGGCCACGGCCTTGCTCTTGCCGCTGCTGGATACTACCCAACGACCGTTCTCATAGTTCACCGTCAGGTTGCTGCTCATGTCGGTCAGGATGTCGCCTTCCGACCACGGCATACTATTGAGCAGGCTCTTCATGTCCGCCAGCTTCTTGCTGCTGACATTGAATGATACCCAGTTCCAGCCTTCCTTCAGGTTGAAGTACTGTACGAAGGTGTTGCCGCCGTCGAAGCGTACCGGTGTGTCGGCACCTATCATCTCCTGGTTCTTGAACTTGATGTTCCTATCGGGTGTCAGCACAATCTCGCGACCGGTGCTGTACTGCCACAGGCGGAATGTCAGTTCGGTGCCTTCCATCTCCTTGTCATAGACGGTCAGGTACAGGGCGTTTTCGCCCGTCTGAGCTGAGTGGGTGATGTTGGCAAAGCCGTGACATACATTCTGATTGTCGAAGGCACCCACGATGTCGCGTTCGTCGGTGTCAAGCTCGTCGTACAGATAGACCTGACCGTTGATGTTCATCGAGTATCTCAGCAGGTCGTTGTCCACCTTGTCTGCCCAGTCGGGCTTCTCGCCCTCTACGGTCAGGTTCAGGTAGAACGGCTCTGAAATGCCTTCTTCGTCGGTCAGGTAGATTATCTCATTGTACGTACCCACTGGCAGGTTCTTGCTCACCGTTGCCGTGACAGCTCCTACGCCCTGCGGTGCCACCACGTCGCTGTAGTTGTCGAGCGTGAGCCACTTCGGGCAGTTCTCTATCGAGTAGGTGTGGCTTACAGCAGCATTGTTGAAGAACGGCAGGTCCACTTCCTCGCTGGCTCCATACTTGGTGGTGTAGTCGAGTCTGTTCACCAGCCACTCCAGACTGCTGTTGGATACAAAGTAGCAGGCCGTCTGCGGCGAAGCCATCATGTTGCCGTTGCGGTCCTCCACATCGCGCAGCGTCACATAGATGTTGCGGTGGTGCAGCTTGGCAGCAGGCTCGTCGAGTTCTATCAGTACCTGGTTGCCCTTGCCTATGAAGCTGAACTTCAGGTTCGTCACGTTCTCGTTGGGAACCACCGGCGCTGCCATCTCGTCGCTGATGTGAGCCGTTATCTTGTCTATGTCATCCACGAACAGGTAGTCACGGACAGGTGTCGTTGTAAACTCGTTCGTCTCAGGGTTCTGCTGATACCTCACGTTGCCCTGGTTATCAAGATGCAGCTTCTTGCTATATACATACGGTGTCATCACGATTTCGTTGTCCGCGTTGCGCTCCTGCTCATCGAAGCTTAAGTAGGTCAGCAGACCGGCAACGTCGCCGCTCGGGCTCTTCGTCGCGTATGTCTTGATGAGTGTCTCAGGCAGCGCCTGTGCAAAGACTATCAGCTCGTCGATGTTACCCTTCATCGGGTTCACGCCGTCATGTATCTCCAGGCTGTCCTTCTCGTTGTAGAAGGCATAGCGTGTGGCACCAATCTTCAGTTTGCCGCCGCTGATGCCGCCTAAGCTGTCGGGAGCAAACGTGGTCTTCAGTTCCTTGTCAATATAGATGTTCGCCACGTTGCGGCTGCGGTTCACCGTCATAGCATAGTGGTGCCAATTGCCGTCGCTCCAGTCGCCGGGCATCTTGGCAGCAATGCCGTTCGAGCGGTAGACGAGTGTATCGGCTTCGAACCCGATGTTGAACTGGTTCTGTGCGCCGTCGTCCTCCTTCAGTCCGCGACCGTTGGCCAGTAGTGTGCCGCGGCCGTCAGCGTCGGTCTTGAACCAGAACATCAGCGTGTAGTCCTGCTCGGCAGTGCGGTTCAGCGCCTTGTCGGTCAGTTCCAGTCCCTTGTCTTCCTTGTCCACATGCAGTGACATGCCGTGCGGCATAGCCCAGTTGGCCCCCATCAGCTTGGCGTTGGCACCCTGGGTGTGGTCTATCACGTAGTCGCCCGAGCCTTCGTTCATCGGGTAGTAGTCTACCAGTCCCTTTTCGTAGCCCGTCAGGCGTTGTGTGCCGTACGTGCTTACCAGTCCGGAACTCATGGTGCGATACCACAGGCGGGCCTCCATCATGCGACCCTCGTAGTACTCGCTATCTGCACGGTCTAGTTCGTTGGTACGTCCGAAGATGAGCGGACCGGTACCATTATACAGGGCTTTCAGCTTGTAGGGCGTGCCTGCCATGCCGATGTCTTCGCCACCGCTGTAGAGCCTCAGCGTGCTGTCCTGCTGGTTGATGCTGACGGCTACCTGCTGGAAGCCGCCGTCCTTGATAGGCTTCTGCGACTCAAAGGTCTGCTCGTCAACCACGGCGCGCAGCTTCTGCTCCTTGGTCAGCCACAACTGCAGCTTATGTCCGTTGGTACCCTGCGAGAAGAGCGGCATGTCGCGACCCGTCTTCGCGGGCTTCACGCGCATCTCGATGGTCAGGTCCTTGCCCGAGAAGTTGCGCTTGGCTTCCGTCTCCACGCTGGCCTGTCCGGTAAACTGCAGGCTCACCGTCTCCGAGAAGTCGTTGTTGTTCACCTCGCCTTTCACCTCGAAGTTGGTCTTGTCGCTCAGGTTGTTGTATTCGATGTCCTCTGAGAAGTTGAACACGATGTCGTCAGTCACGTTCAGCAGACCGCTCTTCGGTTCGGGAGTGCCGAACAGCTGCGGACGGCGTGTGTCCTTGACACCGCTGATGACCTTCGACGGCGAGGTCAGGAAGGTACCGCCGTTGCGGCAGAACAGCACGGCTCGCAGGTCGTAGGATCGCTCTATCTCCCAACCCTCACCATAGAACTGGGTGACAATGTTGTCGTTGGGCTTCATCAACTCACATACACCGTTGGCATTCGCCATCAGTGTTGAGTCGGCATAGTACGAGCAGAGGTTCGTCCAAGTGTCATCACCACGCTGCGACTCCTTATACTGGAACTCAATATGGTCGAAGTTGTGCTGGTGACGGTCAAATCCGCTGATGGTTACCGGTATGTACCATCCACGCAGCGAATCCTTCTGTGCCGTGGTGTTCAGCACCCACTTGTCGGCGGGAGCCGAGATGCTCACCGCACCTGCCTCGCGCAGGAAGTGTACATCAAACTTGGCGGTTGCCGTGGTGTGGTCTGGGTCACCTGCCGACATCACGCCGATGGTCAGTCCCTCGTAGTCGAAGCCCTTGCCAGCACGCACCTCCAGTTCTAACTGGGTGGTCACGCCTGGCACGACGCTCACGCTCATACCGCTGGTGGTCAGTGTCTGTCCGTTCACACTCAGTTTAGCACCGTTGGGGTTAGCCTGGTCGGCAGAGAACAGCGTAAAGACACTCAGTCCGTTGGTGGCGGCAGGCTTCTCGCTCTCGTTGCCAATGAATACCGTGAAGCGGGCAGGGTCGTTCACCGACACGCCGCTTACGCTATGCTTGTCGAGGCTGATGGTCGGGTTGTCAATCTTCAGCGTACGCTCGTCGAGGATAGAGCCAGCCTGATAGAAGTGCGTCTTGCGCTGATCCTCCCACGGGTTGCTGGTGTAGCCGCCACGGGTGCGGAACACGAAGCTGCTCGCAGCACCGTGGTCGGGTATATTGGTTTCTCTCTTCAGATAATCCAGTGTCTCGTTGGTGACATTGTCGAAGTTGTAGTTGGTGAACACATCTTCCATGTCATACTTGCTACCGCCAGTGACATCAGCCATCGGCACGCGATAGACATCCACGCTCAGGCGGCTCGTCGGCGCAGCGGCAATGGTAAACGATGTCGTGCGGTTGAACTCCTTCGACTGGCTGTTGGTGCCAATGGTCGTCGAGGTCAGCACGGGTGTCAGCGTCCAACGGAAGTATTTGCCTTCAAATTTGAGAGAAGATTCTTGATTTTTCACTCCACCACCAGCAAGCGTCGGATCGAGTTTCTTAAACGACTCTAAATAGCCAAAGAAAGCACTGCCAAGGTAGTTGACGACGGTCGATGCTATCGACGAGATGGTGCCAGTACCGTTGCCTTTACTTCCAGCGAAGTAGTCGGGCTGCACACCGTAGGGGAAGTACATCGACGTAGAGTTCGAGTAACTGCTGCTGAACGTCTCGCTGTAGTTCACACCCTGTGCGCCGGCGATATCGAAACTGTTCACCAGGTCTGTGGCGTTCAGTTTCTCGCGCTCGTTCTGCGTAATCATCTTCGTCCAGGCGTAGATAATCTCGCCTTTCTCAGACACCTCGTCGTTGAAGTCGCCAACTCCCTTGCCCGTGGGCAGCACGATGATGTAGTGCGTAGAGTCGTTGGCGGTCTCTATGGTCGTGTTGTACTGCTTATTGGGCAGCGCGAACTTCGGGTCGTCAGTAGTGCGCAGCGAGCGATAGACGGGTTGGTGCGTCGAGTTGGCAAGCGCCTGTGCATCCGTCTTGCTGCCGATGAACATCTTGTTCAGTATCTCGCCTGCCAGACCGGGAATAATCTCCTCCAGGATCTGCTTCTGCGAGTAGATGAAGTTCGACTTGATCTTCGGACCGTAGCCGAGCGACACGTCGCGTACCAAGTGGAACTTATTGCCGTCGGCATCCGTACCCTCGGCGATGTGTACCAGCGTGGCATACTTGGAGTACTGCGTCACGTCGCCCTTCGTGTTCACCTGACCGATGCCCGTCTGTGCCAGTCTTGCCTTATACACCGAGTCAGTGACGGCACGGATGCTGGACATGGGCTTCACCTGCACGTTCTGCACCTGACCGATATAAAGGTCGGCATCAGCACCCACCATCGAGGGGTCACCGCTGGTGCTGACGGCGTCAGAGAGCACCATCGTATGTGACCATGCCTTGCTGCCGTTATAGTTGAATACCAGTTCCGAGTAGCTCACATCCACCTTCTCGTTACCGTGCTCGACACCGTCGAATTCGCCATCGTATGTGCTACTACCCGGTAACGTTTCTTGAATGTCGCCTTCTATATAGCCATTGAACCAGTCTAACCTGTCTGCTAACGAGAAGTTGAACGACACGCCGCCGGCCATCGACAGATTCATGGCATAACTGTTATTGAGCGTAGCACCTTTGGCGAGCGTTGCTGAACTGTAGGCTCCCGGCGGGTCACGCAGGATGTCGAACAGAATGGGCTGTCCGTCGGTCAGCAGTTCCTTGCCACTGCTCAGGGGGAACAGGTTGAGCACGTAGGCATTCAACGGCTCGGCATCGAAGTGGGTGCCGTCCTGCTCGGCGCTGAAGGTCACCGTCTTCAGGGCATTCTCCATGCCCACGGGTTGTGCCACCTGGTCGGCATTCACCATGAAGGTTGCCTGTCCGAGGTTGTTCAGGTGGAGGGTGTCAACTGCCACGCCGTTCTTCATGCCGTTGTGCATGGTGGCAACACCGCCGCCGACACGTACGTAGTCAATCTTCTCCGTCTTCAGGTCGTTGTTGTACACATAGCGCTCGGCAACCTGCACCTGGATGTAGTACTTGCGCTCCAGGCTGAACACGGGGTTTCCGAAGGTGTAGAGAGCCTTCGTCGTGTCGGCAGGGTTCTTGTATGCCAGCGGCACTTTCACCTTGTCGCCATTCAGTTTGGTGGCGTTATAGTACTTGTCACCGAAATAGTCGAAGGCATCGTAGTTCAACTGCTTGTAGGTCAGTTCCACCGGGCTGCGGTAGATGCGGTTGTAGATGGCATTATACGATGCCGTGGGTTGGTTGACGGTATTGCCGTCTACATCTTTATAACTGCCCACGTAGGTGGTGTCCGTCGGGGTCATGCAGTCGGTCAGGTCGATGACATCGTTTGCCTGTCCGTTCTGGAAGAGTGTGGGATAGCCGGTGCAATACACCTGCTGCACCTTCCAGCGTACGGGCGGCAGCAGCAGTTCATACTCGCCAGTCACGGGGTCGGGTGTCACGTCGATGCGCTTGCGCTGCGTCTTCACCTTGGTCTGGTGACCGCCGCTGCCTGCATGCTGATAGACGGTGTCGCGCTCGGTGATTTCAGGATGCTGCACGTCGCGCACCAGCCACGACTTGGTGTCGCCTTCCAAGGCTAATACCATCTTCAGGTCGTCGCCCAGGTTATTCTTCGACAGGCTGTTGCCCAAGGGCAGGTTGCCCTGATCGGTGCCGCCTACCACACGACCTATGAGTTTCACCTTTTTGGTGTCGCGGAAACTGTATTGGGCAACGTCACCACTGAAGGAGTGTACGTACTTGCCATCGTTCACAAATGTGTGGCCGTCCTTCACCACCTGTACGGTGATGGTTTTGCCACCTATGACGCGGAACGAGAAGTTACCTTCCTCGTCTGTCTCCACGGGCTTGCCCGTAGCACCGTGCAGCATATTGTCGTTGACCAGGAAGTTGGCACCCTTCACGGGAATGCTCGTGCCGTCGTAGGTCACGTAGCCCGAGAAGCGCTTGCCATTGGTCACGGTAAACTCGCTCACCGTCACGTCGTTGACCTCGGCATCGAAGGTGACGGCATACGCATCCACCTCTGCCTTGACACCGCTGCCGGCTCTCACCTCGTAAGTGATGTTCGTCAGTCCCTGATAGGGCAGCT
>CAMNIA010000051.1 GCA_946540105.1 uncultured Prevotella sp.
TGAGAACTGAGAGGTATGATTACCACTTCAGCCATCAGACCTCAGACTTCAGACCTCAGACTTCAGACCTCAGCCATCACTGGCTAAGCTTCAGCGGTCTCTTCTTCATCAATATGGAGGTCACGCGGTATCCAGAACCAGAACGTAGAGCCATGACCCTCACCCTCGGAGTCGACACCGATAAAGCCAGCACACTTGTCGATGATGGCCTTACAGATGGAGAGACCCAGTCCGGTGCCTTGCACGAAGTCGTTAAGTTTGACGAAGCGCTCAAAGACGGCAGCCTGCTTGTCCTTGGGGATGCCTGCGCCCGTATCTTCGCAATAGAAGTAAAGACCGTCTATGCCGTCGCGTTCCTCTGGTCGCCACCCTACTTTGACGTGTCCTTCGTGGGTGTACTTGACGGCATTGGTTGTGAAGTTGGTAAGTATCTGCTGCAAGCGGCCTTTGTCGAGCGTAGCCGGATAGGTTTCAAGGGGATTGTCCTTTATGAAGGGAACTTCCTGAACACGCTGGGCCAGCGTCATACAGATGTCGTCGAAGACTCGCGGCAGATCAATCTCCTCGGGCACGATGAGCAGCGACTGCCCCATGGAGCTGGCTTCGAGAATGTCGTTGATGAGTCGGAGCAGCATGTCGCAGTTGTTGCGGATGATGCGTATCATCTCCATGCGCTCGTCACTGGAGTCGACCATCTGGAGAATGTCGCTGAAGCCGACGATGGCATTGAGCGGTGTGCGGATTTCGTGCGTCATATTGGCAAGGAAGGCACTCTTCAGTCTGCCGCTGTCCTCAGCACGAGCTGTCTCCTCGCGCAGCCGCTGTTGTGCTGACATGAGGTCGGTGATGTCGCGCACAATACCAAAGTAGTGCATGTTGCCCTCGTCATCGCTGATGGGAATGGCACTGAAACTATGCCACACATGACCTTCGGAAATAGGGGTGTGGTCGAACTCGCGCACGGCAAAGAATGGTTTTCCCTTCATGATATTTTCGGCAATACCCTGACGCGCATCGTCGCGAGAGGACTCCGACAACCCTCCAATATACTCGTCGATCGTCTCGGTGTATTCAGACTGTCGTAACGTCTGTGTAAAGGTAATGATGCGTGTAGCGACATCATAGCGGAAGACATACATCTTGCTCTCTTCAAGCAGATAGCGCAGCTGTTGTTCGTAACGGGCTATCTGGTCGTTGGCTGCCTTGAGCTGTCGGTCGTGCTCGCGTTGCTTCATGTAAAGGTCGCGCTCGGCAGTGACATCGCGCGTAGAAACAACATAAAAGGCATGACGCCCCATGTCATCGAAGACGGGTCTGACGCGTGACTCAATGTAGAGGTCGATGCCGAAAGCGGGATATGTCACCCTGCCACACATGTGGATGGTGTTGCGTGAGCCTTTTTCGACAAATCCCTTCGTAAAATCATCGTCAAAGAGGTTGCCCTCACGGAAGTATGCCTCCGTCTCGGGCGTGATGTAAAGCAGTTGGCGCATCTTTTGGTTTGTATCAAGGAGTCTGCCTTCAGCATCGTAGAACGACATGGCAATAAGATTGGTCTCGAACACCTTCTTATAGATGATGGTCAACTCCTGATTGCGGGTCTTCTCCTGCACCTCACGAGTGATGTCCTTAAAGGCGTGGAAGACATAACGGGGCTCGCCCTTCTCATGCTCCAGGATGGCAGAGCCTTCGAATTCGCGCCAGACAGGGTGGTCGGCGGTCCCTGTGTTCCAATGCTTGCGCAACGTCCACTCGTCAACATTGCCCAACTCCATTTGAGTAAGGTGCTCGATAAAGTCGGTAGCTTCGTCATCACGGAAACGGCTCAGGAATTCTTGCTCTTCAATGCCTTCAGGAGGCAACAAGGTGCCATAGGCATTGCGTACAAGCTTGGTCTTGATGTCATACTCCAGCACATAGAAATCGCCCATTCCCAACGCCTGTGTCATCATGTTGTGGAGTTCGGTGTTGTGACTGACGGCAGCACGGATGCGTAAATAAATGATTCCACCCAGCACCAAGACCACGAACAGGATGATAGCCAGGATGATAATGATGGCATAGGTAATGGGTTTTGCCTCGTCGTGAACCAACTCAGGACGGAACCACTTATTATAGATGGGCTGTATTTCACCTGCCTGCTCCATACGGGTGTACTCGTCGTCAATAAGGTCGATGATATCCTTGTCGTAACCAATGATATGCAGTTCGCCGGCTGGTATGTCCACTTCATCGAACACCAAACTGTCAAGAGCCAGCTCTTTGGCCTTACGCCGCAGAGGCTGCTCGCCCCAGATGAAGTAGTCGTACACACCCGTACGTACACCCGTCAACGCATCTTTAGGAGTGACATAATGCAGACGGAAAGGAATGCTATCCATGGCCTTGATGGTATTGGCTGCATAGTCGTCACGCTTCAGTGCAACGGAGTTTTCTGCGGTCAGACCCATCAGCCGATGATACTTTGGCGTAGTCACCTTGCGGGCAGCACACAGCGTATAGTAGTTGACATACTTCTGCGTAGAGAAGAAAGAGCGCGACCGATAGTTGACGGGCATGGCGTGGATGAGGTCGGCATCATGAGACGCGAAGGTGACAGCAGCGTCGTGCCACTCCTTCATCACAATGCGATAAGGTATCTCAAGCCGATTGAAAATCATCTGCAGCACCTCGATGTTATAACCAGCGGGATGACCGTTGTTATCTGTAAATTCAAAGGGGCGGAAGTCCCAGTCGCTAACGACAATCAACGGGCGTTGATCGGAATAGCCAAAATAGTCTTTTGCCATTGTAGGCTGACACAGGAGGCAGAAAAGCAGGGGCATCAGAAGCCGACTGAGCCAAGCTGTCATAGTCACCTTATTTATATATAGCATGCTGTTCATAGAAATTGCTTTTACCGTATCATTTTTTTACGAGTTCACTACACCGGCAAGGTACAGAAATCATTACGCAGGTACCTTTACCTACTTCCGACTTCAGGTTTATGCTACCGCCCATCTGCTGTACTATTTCGTGGCAAATGGGCAGACCCAAGCCTGTACCCTTGCCGTTGGTAGAACCAAAGCGCTCGAAGATTTCGTTCATACGCTCAGGAGGAATGCCACTGCCCGTATCCTGGAAAGTAAGGGTCAGCGCTTCGCCGTTATAGTCATAGGAGACTCGTATCTGACCTGCAGTGGTATGCTCTGCTGCATTAGCCACTATCTGATCGATGACGAGACCAAGGTTCTGCTCGTCTATGTCGACAACCAAACGCTGGTAAGGATTATCCAAGACAAAGTCGACACCATCATGGCGGAAATTATACCAAGCCACCTGACAGCGTGGTTCGAACGATTCTGCGAAATTAACCGGTTGGTACTTGAACTCAATCATGTGAGCGTCAAGACGCGACAGGAAGAGGATGTCGTTGATGAGTTTGAGCAGGTGGGCTGAGTTTTCCTTGATTTCATTGATGAAGAAGCTCTCGTCCTCCGGCGAATGTTCCGTGCTGAACAAATCGGCGAATCCAACAACGGAATTAAGTGGAGTACGTATCTCGAAACTCATGTTGCGCAAGAAGGCACTCTTTACCATCTCTACCTCCTGAGCCTTAGCGGTCTCCTCTGCCAGTTTCTCTTCGGTATGCATGATTTCACTAATGTCGCGGCACATTCCGAAGTACTCGGTTACCTGACCGTCGGCATTGACTGTCGGAACAAACGAGAAGTAGAGCCCCAGTCGGATGCCGTCCTTGGTGCGTAAAGCCGTCTTGACGGATGCCGTCAACGTGGTGGGAGTGAGACTATCCATACTGTCCAAGAGTTGCTGGGCTTCGTCTTTGAAATCGGCATCGGTCAGCGACAAGGCGCGAGCCCGTGTGAGTTGATTTTGTATCTGACTTACGCCAATATAAATAACGAGCATCTGACGTTCAGGGTAGTACCTCACAATACGCACACCACCATTCTGCAGCACGAAGTTGACATTCGTTGCATATTTGTTCATTTCCTCATTCATCCGTTGCATCTGTTCTGCATTCTCGCGTAACTTTTGGTAGGAATGAACCATTTCCGTGACTTCGCGACCCGTTTCATAAACTGACAGCAGTTTTCCCTCGTCATTGCGAATGGGAACAAGCTGTAACTCGTAAAAAACCTTTGGCTGGCGCAATTGCTTACTAAACACTCGCGAACCTTCTTCGGTGGTGAATATTCGTGTAAGATGCGTGAACTGCAGCTCGTCCATAGGCGGCAAATCGTCCCCCAATACATCGCGAAGGTTGAGATGGCAGGCAAGTGCAGCTTCCTTTCCACCAGGGAAAGTACGGGAGGCCTTGTCATTCATGTCTGTCATGTTGCCATTCTCGTCATAGGTTAGCGAGTCCACCATGGCAGAATTGAAGATGGTCTGATAGCGCAGCATGTTGTGCTTGACCTCAATCTGACGCGCATGCTCATCGGTAACATCGCTTGAAGTACCGATGATTTCCACAGGACGACCGTCTTTGTTGCGGCGCAAGACTGCCAGTCCTACTGTCAAGTTACGATTAAAAGCGCCGTCGTCACCCTTAACTACGATATCCAACGTAGCCTCATCCTGTTCTGATGCCGCTATCTTGTTCAACTCATTGACAATATGATGGGCATCGTCTGGTCGGACTATGGAGAGGAATTTACCAAGAGGTACTTCTGTATCGATTTCATTACCCTTCTCGTCATATCTGCTGATAGTCTTTGAGGCGACATGAAGCATCCACATACGCACACCACTGGTCTTCAGGATAAGCGCCAGCCGGCTGTTACTACGACGGATTTCACGTGTTACCTTTTTCTCCTGTTGGCGGAAAATGACATAATATGCAATACCCAGCAGCGTAGACACCAGCATTACACCCATCACTTCCCATATCCACAAAGGAATAACATTACCGGTCTTCTCTGGATAGAACCACTTATTCTGAATGGCCTGCAGTTTTCCTGAGGAATTGAGTTTGTTGAAAACGCTGTCGAGTTGATGAAGCAGACGAGAGTCGTTAGCCATAAACTTATAATCACCATGCTGAACCTGTACGGGCGTCAGTTCCAGATTGTCGAAGTTGAGGGTTTGCACCAGCCATTTCAACGACATCGTATTCCAAAGTATCTGGCTGCCTGGCTCGTTATGGGCGCGCAAGACGGCATCCCTCATGTCGTCATAAGGAATGGCATTGCCACCCCACCCCCGCTGTTTCATCAGGTGATGGCTATAGCTGCCTTCGTGAACGATAACCCGATGACGGGCAAGATCCTCCACGGAATTTATTACAGCAGGTTGGTTTTTCTGGTGAACGATGCTGTGCGTAAATATTTGAATGACGTTCTGTCCATAGCGGGCATATTCATTATGGAAGTGAGCATCCATGCCAAGCATCAAGTCGGAGCGGCGGGCTTTCAGGTCTTTGAGAGCCGACTTCGTAGGTTTCAGTTTGATAACATAAGGGATGTCAAGCTCCTGGAATATGAGTTTGAGCAAATCAATGTTATAACCCACGGGTTCACCCTCTTCGTTGAGAAATACATACGGCCACAAATCCCATGCATCTTCATAGACCAATGGGTGTTCTTCCGTGTATGTCCGTATGCTGTCAGCAGGCTGTGCCGTAATATTCAGACAAGAAGTGTACAGTGCCAGAAGCACCAGCACCAGCTTCAACCACCTGTGCCTATAGTTCTGATTGACTAAATATGCTGTCTTCATTAGCGATAACTAACAATTATAATCCGTCAATATTTATGTATTCAACTCTCTCTTACAAGGTATCCAAATCCAGAACGTAGAACCTTTATCCTTGCCTTCCGACTCCACGCCGATAGTGCCATTGCAAGCCTTAGCAATAGCCTTGCAGATGGGAAGTCCAAGACCTGTTCCCTGAACAAAATCGTTGACTTTGAAGAAACGCTCGAATATTTTTTCCTGCATCTCAGGAGAGATGCCTTCACCGGTATCCTCACAGTAGATATAGAGTCCCTCTTTGTCATCTCTGACTTCAGCCCGATAGCCCAACCGGATATGTCCTTGATGGGTATATTTTACGGCATTGGTAAGGAAATTGATGACAACCTGATGGAGACGAGACTCGTCTATAGTAGTCACAAAATGAGGATAGGGATTGTCCTTCAAGAATTCCACCTGTGGCTCTTGTATTCTGAGTTTCAATGACTCGCACCACTGGTCGAACGATTTAGAGAAATCAACCCGCTCAGGAAATATTTGCATTCCGTCAGCATCTATCGACGATGCTGCCAGAATATCATTCATCAGCCGTAACAACATGTCACAGTTAGACATGATGACCTGTATGATCTCCTGACGCTCTTCGCTGGTGTTCAGCGTAGGCAGCACCTCACTGAAGCCAACAATCGCATTCAGCGGAGTACGAATTTCGTGAGTCATATTTGCCAGGAACTCTGTCTTCTTCCGCCCTGACTCATTGGCGCGCTTTGTCTCTTCCCTGAGTTTATCTTGTTTCTGCATCAGGTCGTTGATGTTACGCCATACGCCAAAGCTTCCCTTCAGGACTCCCTTCTCGTCATACTCAGGAATACAGTTAATCTGTACCCACTGCAGCTCTGTTGAGGACCGCGTCACCACGGGATACATCTGTCCTATATAGCTGAGGGGCTTCGACAGGGCTTCTGCGGGATTAGCCAGTGCCTTTACGAAGTCATCCTCTTGATTGACGAAGATTTTCCGCATGTCGGCTAAGCTGAAGGTGCGGAAGACAGTACTCAACCCACTGTAGAATTCTATGCAATCGCGCTCAAGACTGATGCGCCAAGCCTGCATCTCGCAGGCTTGCATCATATAACGCAACTCGTATTCGTAGAGTTGGATATGCTCATTAACCTGCTTCAGCTGTAAGTCGTTACGCTTGGCCTGATGATACATCTCACGCTCGGCTGAAATATCGCGTGCTGCTACTGAGAGGTAAACCATATTGCCATCGGCATCGATCACCGGTTGCACTCTTATTTCCAAGTAGACATGCATGTCGCGCTCTGGCACCACGCTCAAAGAGCAAGCCCAGAATTCCTCCACGTTGTTGCGGTCTAGCACCTCATTGAAGGGCTGCACGTCAAACAGATTGACATTCGAGAAGTATTCATCACCATCGTCACTATCGAAATGACAAATTTCTCGCATGATGCGATTCGACCTTATCAGCTTGCCGTCAACACGATAAAAGGACAAGCCGACAATAGAATTCTCGAATATTGTGCTGTATCGCTCTGACAGCCGTTGTGCTTCACGCTCCTTACGCAACACGTCTGTCTCGTCCGTCAATGTCGCAATAATATTAACGGGTTTGCTGCTTCCCGCAGTGTACTCGGCAATAGCATGGCTATGCATATTATGCCAGTCGGGCTCTCCCTTACCTGTATAGTTATAGTTCCACCGGTATCGGCACTCTGCCTCTTTATCTATGCCCTGACGCAGTCTTTCTATAAATGTCCGGAAAGCCTGGCGGTCATCTGGATGTATATAGGTGTAGCAAACATCAATGCCGACATTGTTGCCAAACAGGGCCTTGCCGTGCAGGTCGTAAACGCAATTGCGCAGCAGATCCAGGCACATCACATGATTTCCGCTGATGTCCAATGCAAGTTCCATCGCCTTGCTTTGATCTATCTGCAGCGTCTTCTCCAAGCTCTGCCGATCCTTGAATATGTGGCTGAATATCTTAGTTATTAAACTCATAGCGTTCCTTCGTTTTTAAGAGTCCAACTCCCTTTTCTTCTCCTGCGTTAAAGCCGTACAGGGTATTGACACCCATACCGTTGTTCCTTTTCCAAACTCCGATTGTATATCAATGCTCCCCCCCATGTTTTGAACTAATGTCTGAACAATGGGCAAGTCGAGTCCCGTTCCACACATCTTGCCCTGCTCGTTACGATAAAAACGGTCGAAGACATACGGCAACATATCACTCTGGATACCGTTGCCTGTATCTTCTACTTTAATTGACAGTTCACCATAGCGATACTCATAGCGGACGGTGATAGTTCCCTGCTGAGTTTCCTTGCTGGCTATAGAGCACAACCGCTGGATTATATTACCGACATGTGTTTCATCAATGTCAATCACCAAGCAGTTATAAGGGTGCTCTATGTTAATCTTGACATCCGGACTGGCGTCTTTCAAACCTCGTTGACAATAGCCGTCAAAAATCAAGGCGAAATCGACTTCGTCCTTTTTAAACTCTTCCATGTGGGCATCTAGTCGCGACAGATAGAGAATGTCATTCACTAGCGTCAGAAGGATATCTGTACTGCTCTTTATCTGTTCGGCAAAGAAGGGCTCTTCTGCCTCATCATGTTTTGCATTGAACATTTTCGCAAAACCCAACACGTTATTCAGGGGAGTACGTATCTCGTAACTCATGTTGGTCAGGAAGGCCTGCTTCAGGAGTTCCGTCTCTTTGGCTTTCTTTGTCTCCACTGCCAATTGCTGCTCGGTTTCTACCATTTCGGTCACATTGCGGCACATGCCAAAATAACGCTCAACCTTCCCCTCTGCATCAAGCATCGGAACCATATTGAACTGCAACCATATCTGACGTCCCTTTTTGTCACGTATCTCTGTCTCAATAACTTGTGTAATAGCGTGACGTGTAAAATGATCCATCCGGTTAAGCACACTGTTTACCGTACGGCGGAAACGCGGCGTGGCCAGACGAATGCATCGCAGCTGAGAGAAGTGCAGCTGACCCTGATTGACATTGTTGGAAATCTCGAAAGTATATGACTTCGGATAGTAATTCACCAGTCTTACATCGCTTACGCGCAAAGCGTAGTTAATGTTGGCGATATACTGCTCGATATCCTTTGTGGCCTTCATCAGCTTGCGGGTACCTTCCTGCTGTCGGTGGAACGACTCTACCATCTCGGATATATTACGACCTGCCATGTAGATTCCTTCCAGTTCTCCCTTCTCGTTGCGTATCGGATTGATTGTCGACTCATAGTACATCTTCCCACTAATGTGAACTTCGTCCGTTTTGTTCTTTTCATTCTGATTGTGAGAGAAGTCGACTATAGAACTGGTACGTGTGTCTTCTATCTTGTCAAGTGGCAAGCCGCTGAACATCGGGTTGTCCTGCAACAAATAATTTCCATTTATTACGCTTTGACGGTTGTCAACGCCAAAAGTGTTGCATGCTCGCCCGTTGATATCTCGCAGCACCCCGTCCTTGTCGTAATAAATCATATCCATGAGCGAGGATTCAAACACCGTACGATAGCGCATCAATAGCCGGTCTGTTTCTTGCTGGCGGCGGAATTCATCGGTCACGTCGTGCTGCACGCCCAACAGGGCAGTAGGGCGACCCTGACTGTCTCTATTAGCAATAGAGATTGAGATACGATAATGGTTGCACTTCTCACTCTTTTCCGCAAAACTGCGCAGGGAGACAACGGCGGTCTCGCGTCTGCCCTCGCAAATATCGAAAATCTGACTACGCATCACCTCAAAGTCATCACGGTCAAAAAGCTGTGCAAACTCTATGGGGTTATATTCGCGCTCATGGGTACCTTCTTCTGATAACAAGAAATAGTGGCGTGAAGCAATATGATAGAACCATAACTGCAGTTTACCAGTCTTCAGAGTCAGAGCCAAACGAGCCTTCTGCATTGTCTTGTCTTCAGGGATGCTATGACTGCGTTTGAAGAAATGGTTAAGTGCACTGATACTCATAAGTAATCATGTTTAGGTTAGCGTTAAAACTTTCTTGTTTGGCACAAAGATAAGGTATTTTAAGTAATTGACAAAATATTTTGCTCTTTTTTTGCGATTTATTTGGTATTTTGCTCTGTTTGCATTACCTTTGTCGGTAGAAATCTTAAACCAATGTAGTATGATTGACGTCAAACAAACCTTAAATTCGGCGGAAGAGCGCATGCAGATGGCTACCATGTTCCTGGAAGAAGAACTGAGCCGCGTTCGCGCCGGTCGCGCCAATGTTGCCATCTTGGATGGTGTGCGTGTAGAGTCTTATGGTTCACGAGTTCCTCTGAACCAAGTTGCCAACATCTCCACTCCCGATGCCCGTACTATTGCCATTAAGCCGTGGGACAAAAAGCAAATTCGTGACATCGAGAAAGCTATCATGGATTCTGATGTCGGCATCACACCCGAGAACAATGGCGAAATCATCCGCTTAGGCATCCCCCAGCCTACTGAGGAGCGCCGCCGTGACTTGGTGAAACAGTGCAATAAGATTACCGAGAAAGCCAAGGTGGAGGTGCGCAACGTTCGTGCTGACATCAAGGACAAACTGAAGAAAGCCATCAAGGACGGACTCAGCGAAGACAACGAGAAAGACGCCGAACTGGAATTGCAGAAGCTTCACGACAAATACATCAAGAAGCTGGACGACTTGATGGAAGC
>CAMNIA010000052.1 GCA_946540105.1 uncultured Prevotella sp.
CCGCTGGGTGAACCAGCGGGCGCAATGGCTTGGTTGCGCTTTTCCTCGCCGCTAGGTGAACCAGCGGGCGCGATGTTATTGTTGGCTACCGTTGGATTACGCGTCTCATAGTCCTTTGCAGCTACTGCAGCAAGCTGCCACTGGCGCCAATCCGCGTTTTGCTGAGCAGCCACCACCGTTGGTGTCTGCGGCTTCCCGTTATTCTCGAGTACTGCCTGGCGTTTCACCTTCTGCGTGACATAATCACTTAATTCTCCAAGGGTAACACAACCTCCCGATTGCTGTAACTTCTCCAACAGGTGATAGGTAAAAAGACCGTGCTGTCCCTGACGGAAAGGATAAGCAGTCTCGTCACCTTGCGCGGCAGAAAAAACAACGGTATTCGCTTCTACCATGCTGACCTTAGGGCGTATGGCAACACCTCTTGATGATGCCAACATCTGTCCGTCGCGCTTGGCACCGCTAAAGCAGGCATCGAGGAAGACGACGATTTGGTGACTGGACATCTTTCCAAGCTTCTTGTACAGCGCACGCGTGCTTAAAGCCCCTTCGGTACTCTGGCTGAAGCCATCAACAGGCAGCAGGTAAGCCTCGCTGCCCTTCTCGTCAGGCATGCCGTGACCGGAATAATAGACGAAAGCGCGCCCGCTGCCGTCATAGGCTTTGAGCACATTGTCGAGCCAGTAGAGTGCAAAGTTCACCTCGCCAAGCGTAGCATCCGGAACATATTTGATGTTCTTCTCCGGAATGCCCAGGGTCTTCTGGCAATACACCTTAAACACCTCGCCGTCATTCAAGGCATAAGGCACACTCTCTTCATGCTTGTAGTGCTCGTTGGCTATGATGACCACAAAGGTTTTATCATCCACCTGCTGATTGACGGCAATGCGGCTATCGACCTGACTCTGTGCCTTGACACCCTGAACGGTAAAGCACAGGAGCCCTACTATATATAATAAGGTGTAACGCATAGACATTTCTTTTTAGTTGCGGGTGATAGGAATGTTTCGGAAGAGCACCGGCTTTTCATCATTGAGGTTCCACGCAGAGCAATTAACGAACAACTTAAACCGTGCGATACTCTCGGCAGCAGTAGGAACGCCGTCAATTCGAACGCTCAACCGCATAGGAACACCTGTTGGAATGTTGAAACGACCGGTATCTCCGCAACTATATTCTTTTCTATTTGCAACCTTAACGGCTATAGCATCATTTTGATAGATGTTCCCCTGGTCATCATAAGCTTCAGAGTGATTACTCCAGCCTCCATATACAAAAACATTCTCCACATCATTGGTACCCTCATTCGTAAGGATAAGGTCCAGGATTACCGTCTTTCCACTGGCGGCACAGCGCTTTACCTTGATATTAAAATCAGGATGGTTTGTCACAATCTTCATCGGTGCGTCCTGAGCACTGATGTTCTGCACACCAAAAACCATCATAGCCATAAGGATAAAAAGAATCTTCTTCATAGTTGTAAGTTTTGTAATTGATTATTGTTTTGCAAAGATAGTGCAAATCAACGGAAAAGCCAAAGAAAATGTGGTTTTTCTTTGGCTTTTCCTGTTTGTGACTTAGTCTTCAGCAAGTGCAAAGTCCAACTGGCGTTTTTCCAGATTGGCTCGTGCCACTTTAATGCGGATAGGGTCTCCTAACTGATACTTATGATGGTGGCGGCGCCCCACGAGACAGTAGTTGCGCTCATCGAAATCATAATAGTCGTCATCCAAATCGCGCATGGGAACCATACCCTCACAGTGGTTCTCGTCAATCTCACAGTAAATACCGTAAGACTGTATGCCGCTGATGTGTGCGTCATAGGTTTCTCCCACCTTATCACCCATAAACTCCACCATCTTGTACTTGATAGAGTCACGCTCAGCCTGCTGGGCTATCTGTTCCATGTCAGAGCAGTGCTCGCACAGCTCCTCATACTTCTCCTGATTGGCACTGCGCGCTCCGTCTTGATACTTCGTCAGCAGCCGGTGCACCATGGTGTCAGGATAGCGACGTATGGGCGAGGTGAAATGTGTATAGTAGTCGAAAGCCAGACCGTAATGCCCAATATTATGCGTAGAATACTTTGCCTTCATCATCGCACGCAGCGCTACCGTCTCGATAAGCTTCTGTTCCTTCTTACCCTGACAGTCATCCATCAAGGCATTCAGACTCCTCGAAATAGCGCCCTTGGTACCTGCGGTCTTCATCTTATAGCCGAACTTCACCACAAACTCACGTAACATCTCCAGCTTTGTGGGGTCGGGCTGGTCGTGCACACGATAAGGTAAGGTCTTGGCCTTAGTGCCTTTCTTCACCTTTCCGATGCTCTCCGCTACGGTGCGGTTTGCCAACAACATAAACTCCTCTATAAGCTGCGTAGCATCATTGGACTTCTTGAAATACGCGCGTGTGGGTTTGCCGTCGGCGTCTATATCGAAGTGCAACTCTTCACGGTCGAACTTTACTGCCCCACCCTTGAAGCGGCGCTCTCGCAGTTTCTTTGCCAGTCGGTCCAGTGTGCGCAACTCCTCAGCATAGTCGGGCTCCTGAGCTGTCTTGCTGCGCTTACTTGGCACCAATATCTCCTGCACCTCCTCGTACGCATAACGGCGGTTGCTCTTGATGACGGTATGTGCTATGTGGTAGTCCTTGACATTCGCCTCATCATCTAAAGCGAAAATAACACTGTAACACAGCTTCTCCTCATCAGGGCGCAGCGAGCAGATGAAGTTACACAGGCGCTCAGGAAGCATCGGGATGGTGCGGTCAACCAAATAGACACTGGTGGCACGCTTTACTGCCTCCTTGTCAATGACGGAACCCTCCTTGACATAGTGGCTCACATCCGCAATATGCACTCCTACCTCCCATAACTTTCCTGTTTTCCGGATTGAAAGGGCATCGTCAAAGTCCTTCGCATCCTTGGGGTCTATGGTGCAAGTAAACACTTCGCGGAAATCCTCACGGCGGGCAATCTCAGCGGGAGTGATGCCCGGCTCTATCTTCTCGGCAGCCTCTTCTACATGTTTCGGATATTTATACGGCAGTCCGTACTGCGCCAGAATGGCATGCATCTCTACATTGTTGTCGCCTTCCTTACCCAGCACATCAACGACCTCACCGACTATATTCTTCGAGTCTTTCGAAGGCCACTGTGTGATGCGTACTACGGCTTTCTCGCCATCCTTGCCGCCCTTCAGTTTCTTCTTGGGGATGAAGATGTCATGAACGAAGATGTTACCCTCGGTGATGAGGAAGGCATAGTCTTTCTCTACCTTCAGCTTACCTACGGCTTGATCGACCTTATGCGACAGGATTTCGACCACCATGGCTTCCTTGATATGGTGTTCGCGGCGCGCCATCATGGCAACGCGGACACGGTCACCATTCATGGCAAACAGCGAGTTACGCTCAGAGACAAAGATGGGCTTGCCGCCGTCATCAGGCTGAAAAGAGTTCTTGCCGTTGGCTTTGCGAATAAACGTTCCTTCTTGTACCTGGTTTTTCAGGTTCAGACGGTATGCGTTGTCGCTCGTCTTTGTCAGATAGTCGTCCCATGCCATCTCGTCCATGGTCTCCACCGCCAACATCTTTGCCGGATGGGTTGACAACTTTAAGTTCTTGAAGATTTGCTTAAACGAGAACGTCTCGTTGGGATTCTGTTGAAACAGCGTCTGCAACATCTCCACCAGCCTCTTCTTGTTTAGCCGCTTTCCACTTTTATGCTTACTCATAGTCTATAGTTTTTAGTTCTTCTTGTATCTTACCTCTCCTGACTACCCAACGGTACCTTCCAATGAGATGCTGAGCAGCTTCTGAGCCTCAACAGCAAACTCCATAGGAAGCTTCTGCAGCACGTCCTTGGCATAGCCGTTTACTATCAGTCCTACGGCTTGCTCTGTGGGAATGCCGCGCTGGTTGCAATAGAAGAGTTGGTCTTCTGAGATTTTCGATGTCGTTGCCTCATGCTCGAAGACGGCACTGTCATTATGTACATCCATATAGGGGAACGTGTGCGCGCCACACTCTGACCCCAGCAGCAAGGAGTCGCACGAGCTGTAGTTGCGGGCGTTGTCAGCATTGCTGGTAGCACGAACCAAGCCTCTGTAGCTGTTCTGTGAATGACCGGCCGAGATACCTTTTGAGATGATTGTCGACTTGGTGTTCTTTCCCATATGAATCATCTTCGTACCTGTATCTGCCTCTTGGTAGTTGTTGGTCACGGCAACGGAATAGAACTCCGCCTGCGAGTTGTCACCTCTTAACACACACGAGGGGTACTTCCACGTGATGGCACTGCCCGTCTCTACCTGTGTCCAGGAGAGCTTTGACCCGACACCTCGCAAGTCACCGCGCTTGGTCACCAGATTCAGCACGCCACCCTTTCCGTTTTCGTCACCAGGATACCAGTTCTGAACGGTAGAGTATTTCACTTCTGCCCTGTCCATCACGATAATCTCCACAATGGCAGCATGCAGCTGGTTCTCGTCGCGCATAGGTGCGGTACAGCCTTCGAGATAACTCACGTACGAATCATCATCTGCCACAATCAGTGTTCGCTCGAATTGTCCTGTGTTTCGCGCATTGATACGGAAATACGAACTCAGCTCCATCGGACAGCGTACTCCCTTCGGAATGTACACGAAGGAGCCGTCAGAGAAGACCGCTGAGTTGAGTGCTGCAAAGAAATTGTCACGGTAAGGCACCACGCTGCCCAGGTACTGCCGCACCAAGTCACCATGTTCCTTGATGGCTTCACCAATAGAACAGAAGATAACACCCTTCTCTGCCAGCTTCTCCTTGAACGTGGTCTTCACGCTTACTGAGTCCATGATGGCATCAACAGCAGTGTTGCCACTCAGTGCCAGTCGCTCTTCAAGGGGAATGCCCAGCTTGTCGAAGGTCTTCTCCAACTCGGGGTCGATGGTGGGTGAACCGCCATCCGCTCCTGTTGCCGCTTTCTTTGCTGTGGGGTCGGCATAGTAGCTGATGGCTTGATAATCTATGGGGGGCACGTGTACATGGCCCCACTTTGGTTCTTTCTGCTCTTTCCAATAGCGGAACGCCTTCAGACGGAAGTCAAGCATCCACTCAGGCTCCCCCTTCTTAGCGGAGATGAGTCTGACGACATCTTCGTTCAGACCCTTCTCTATGATTTCTGTATGTACGTCTGTGGTGAAGCCGAACTCGTATTTCTGTTCGGCCACCTGACGTACAAATTCGTTACTTAAATTCTGCGCTGAGGCAGACTCTTCACTTTTCACGCTTCACTCTTCACTTTTACAGTTTCTGCTCGACTTCTATCTCTGTGAAGGTCTCAATGATGTCTCCCACCTCGATGTCATTGTAGTTGACCAGTGAGATACCACACTCCAGTCCTGTTGCTACCTCCTTGGCATCGTCTTTGTAACGCTTCAGGGCATCGATGGCTGCGGTGTGTATCACGATACCGTCACGGATGACACGCGCCTTGTCCTTGGCGTGAACCTTACCTTCGGTGACAAGACCACCGGCAACGGTACCGACCTTGGAAATCTTAAATACCTGCTTGACCTCAATCTCGCCGGTGACGATCTCCTTCTTCACCTTGTCAAGCATACCCTGCATGGTGCTCTTCACCTCGTCAATGGCATCATAGATGATGGAGTAGGTGTTGATTTCTACGCCTTCACGCTCTGCCAGACGGCGAGCCTCACCGGAAGGACGCACCTGGAAACCGATGATGATGGCATCAGAAGCGGAAGCCAGCATGACATCGTTCTCGCTAATCTGACCTACAGCCTTCGCAATGACATTCACCTGAACCTTCTCTGTCGACAACTTGATGAACGAGTCGGAGAGGGCCTCGATAGAACCGTCGGTATCACCTTTCACAATGATGTTCAACTCATGGAATTCACCCAGAGCAAAGCGGTGTGAGAGTTCGTCAAGACCTAACGTCTTGGTGGTGCGCAGCGACTGTTCACGCTGCAACTGGGTACGCTTATTGGTAATGTCGCGCGCTTCCTGCTCTGTCTCCATCACGTGGAATGAGTCACCAGCCGTGGGAGCTCCATTCAGTCCAAGGATGATGGCAGGCTCGGCAGGACCGGCTTTCTCTATGCGCTGGTTACGCTCGTTGAACATTGCCTTGATGCGACCGTAGCTGGTACCAGCCACCACGATGTCGCCGATCTTCAGCGTACCATTGGACACCAGTACTGTTGACACATAGCCGCGACCCTTGTCGAGTGACGACTCGATGACAGAGCCCGTAGCCTTGCGGTTGGGGTTGGCTTTCAGGTCCAGCATTTCAGCCTCGAGCAATACCTTTTCAAGCAACTCGTCAACGCCGACACCCTTCTTGGCACTGATTTCCTGACACTGGTACTTACCACCCCACTCTTCCACGAGCAGGTTCATGTTTGCCAAGTCCTCACGAATCTTGTCGGGATTAGCTCCTGGTTTGTCTATCTTGTTGATGGCAAAAACCATCGGCACATTGGCTGCCTGGGCGTGGGCAATCGCCTCCTTGGTGGTGGGCATGACAGAGTCATCGGCAGCAATGATGATGATGGCGATATCCGTCACCTGGGCACCACGGGCACGCATGGCGGTAAACGCCTCGTGACCAGGCGTGTCCAGGAAGGTTATCTGGCGCCCGTCCTTCAACTTCACGTTATAGGCACCGATGTGCTGGGTGATGCCACCCGCCTCACCAGCAATCACGTTCGTATTGCGGATGTGGTCAAGCAGTGATGTCTTACCGTGATCCACATGTCCCATCACGGTAACGATAGGTGCACGCGATATCAGGTCGTTCTCGTCATCCTCTTCTTCGGTGATGGCATTCTGCACCTCGGCACTTACATATTCTGTGGTATAGCCAAACTCGTCAGCCACGATGTTGATGGTCTCTGCGTCCAGTCGCTGGTTGATGGACACCATGATGCCGATGGACATACAGGTACCAATGACCTGGTTGACACCAACGTTCATCATTGTTGCCAACTCGGAAACCGTCACGAATTCGGTCAACTTCAGCACCTTTGACTGAGCTGCCTCTGCTGCCATCTCCTCGCTCATGCGCTCCTGAACGGCATCGCGCTTCTCTTTACGGTATTTGGCACCTTTCTTATTCTGCGTTGTCTTGCTGGTCAGTCGTGCCAGCGTCTCCTTGACCTGACGTGCTACTGCCTCGTCATCCACCTCCAACAGCTTCACGTTGCGGTTCTTCTTGTTTTTCTTTCCGCCTCCCTGCTGTTGCTGCTGCTGGTTGTTCTTGTTGTTCTTCTCGTTCTTGCCAACCTGTTTGGCTGCAGCTTCTATGTCGACACGGTCGGTGCGTATGCGCTCGCGCTTCTTGCGCTCGCCGGCAGCTTTCTCCTCACGCTCTTTGCGACGCTCCTCCTTGGTTTTCTTTTTGGGGCGTGTGCTCTGGTTGAGGGTGGAGAGGTCTATCTTTCCTACCACATTAAACTGGGTGGCGGGCTTCATGAAGTCACCAGGGGTCTTAGCCAACGAGGGCTTTTCTTCATTTGCCGGTGCCTCTTCTGCTGTCGCCTCCTGTGCTGGCTCTTCAGGGGCTGCTTGCGTCTGCTCGCTGACAAGACTTTCCTGAACTGGAGTGTCTGTCTCGTGGCGTGCCTCTGTAAGACCTTCCGCAGTGCTTGTTTCTGTATTGCTTACTGCGTTCTCTTCTTCTGCAGGAAGAGCTGTTTCCACCTGAGGCTCGGCAGTAGCCTCTGGTTCCGTTTTGGCTTTCGACACTGGAGCCGCAGGTTTCGGCTTTCCAATCTCGTCAAGATTGATTTTACCCAGAGTTTTAAACTGTGGGCGTTGCTCCATCATTTCTTCCGTCTTGGTGACAGCCATCTCCGGTTTCTCCACCTTCTTCTCCTTAGGTTTCTTGACAAACAGCTTTTCTGCCTGGTTCTTTACAGCCTTGTCACTGCTGAACTGGTCGACCAGTGCTTCATACTGCTCGTCTGAAATCTTGGTATTGCTCGAGACGTCATCCTTTACCTCACCAAGTTCATTGCGCTTCTTTAGGAATTCAACTGCCGTCTGAAGTCCTATATTCAGTTCTGATAATACTTTATTTAATCTGACACCCATTCTGATTTACAATTTGACTATTTACAATTTACAATTTTGGAGTTTGAGTTTGAAGTTTATGATTTGAACATCAGACATCAGCCCTCAGCCATCTCACATCTTCCAATCTTCTCATCTTAATCTTTATTTTTTAATCTCTTTCAGTTTACTCAAACTCTTCCTTCAGCACTTCCAGAACGTGGTCAACGGTCTCCTCCTCGAGGTCAGCCTTCTCTATCAGCATCTCACGGGGAGCGTTCAGCACTTGCTTGGCGGTATCAAGACCGATGGCCTTAATAGAGTCAATAATCCACTGATCTATCTCGTCGGCAAACTCATCCAGGTAGATGTCCTCGTCTGCCTCGTTCTCGCTGACCACACGGAAGACGTCGATGGTATATTCGGTCAACATGGATGCCAGCTTGATGTTCAAGCCACCCTTACCGATAGCCAAAGACACCTCTTCTGGCTGCAGATAGACCTCGGCCTTGTGCTCCTCAGCATTGAGCGTGATGCTCGTCACTTTGGCGGGTGACAGCGCACGCTGTATGAAGAGTTGCGTGTTGTTTGAATAGTTGATGACATCAATATTCTCATTGCAGAGCTCACGCACGATGCCGTGCACGCGACTGCCCTTCACACCGACGCAGGCGCCTACGGGGTCAATGCGGTCGTCGTAGCTTTCCACAGCAACCTTGGCGCGCTCACCTGGCATGCGGGCTATGCGGCGAATGGTGATGAGTCCGTCCTGTATCTCAGGAACCTCGGCCTCCAGCAGACGCTCCAGGAACTGTGTGCTGGTGCGCGACAAGATGATGCGAGGATTGTTGTTCTCGTTCTGTACCTCCTTCACGATGGCACGCACGGTCTCACCCTTGTGGTAGTTGTCCGAGGGTATCTGCTCCTGCTTGGGCAGATGCAGCTCGTTACCTTCGTCATCTATGAGCA
This sequence comes from uncultured Prevotella sp., assembly GCA_946540105.1. Taxonomy (GTDB): domain Bacteria; phylum Bacteroidota; class Bacteroidia; order Bacteroidales; family Bacteroidaceae; genus Prevotella. The sequence goes on from CAMNIA010000052.1 coordinate 9,028, forward strand.
GCACTTCGCGCTTCCACATCTGATAGACCTCGGCCGAGACAATCTGTCCCACCTTGTCCTTGTATTTATTATACAGCGAGTCATGCTCCAACTCCAGAATCTTCGAGGCGAGCGTCTGACGCAGGTTCAGAATGGCACGACGGCCGAACTTCTGAAAGTCCACCTCTTCACTCACTTCCTCACCAACCTCATAGTCGGGCTCTATCTTCCGAGCCTCGCTCAGCGCTATCTCCTTGTTCTCGTCCTCCACCTCACCGTCAGCAACAACGATGCGGTTACGGTGTATTTCGAAGTCTCCCTTGTCAGGGTTCACAATCACGTCGAAATTCTCGTCAGAGCCAAACAACTTGGCAATGACATTACGAAAACTCTCTTCCAACACGCTAACCAGCGTGGTGCGGTCAATGTTTTTTGTCTCTTTAAACTCCTGAAAGGTCTCAATCATCGAAGGACCCTTCGCACTTTTTGTTGCCATAGATATATATAATTTTTATTTTTTATTTCTTATTTTTTTATTTTACTTGAAGTTCAGCACATACTTACAATACTTTATCGCACGGGTGCTAAACTGCTTGTCAACCTCGACCAGTACGGGGCGCTTGGCACCTTCCTTGCGCTGCTTCTCCTTGGTGGTGACAACGAAGGTGTCGTCATCGCCGACGCTCTTCAGCACGCCCAGCGTCTTATGGTCATCCTGGTCAAGCACCTCCACATCCTTGCCGATGTGGTTGCGATATTGCTGAATCACCTTAAACGGCTGACCAATGCCGGCAGAGCCAACCTCCAGCTCGTAGTCGCCCAACTCGTCACCAAATTTCTCCTGAAGGAAACGGCTCAAGTCGGCACAGTCTTCTATCCACACGCCATCAGCGTGGTCAATTTCTATCACAATACGGTCATCAGCAGTCATTTCAATGTCTACCAAGTAATAGTCACTCTTCTCTAACCACTCGCCAACTGCTGTCTGAATACTGTTTTTGTCTATCATATAACTTTGTTTGTTAAAATAAAAATGAGAGGCTTCGTAAAGCCCCTCATTCCACTGAACGTGTGCAAAGTTACTCATTTTTATTGAGAATCAGCCGTTGTTCTTAGATAATCACCCATTCCTTAACACTAATTAACCAAAATACCCTCCTCAAGCAACAACACCTGCTATTACGGTTGCAAACATTAATAGGACCGATTGCAAACATTAATAGGACCGATTGCAAGCCTTAATAGTAGCTGTCGCAAACCTTAATAGTAGCGATTGCAAACCTTAATAGTAGCGATTG
>CAMNIA010000053.1 GCA_946540105.1 uncultured Prevotella sp.
CTCCCGTGAACGCCGGCACCTACTACGTTCAGCTGACACAGGGTAACAGCAACTACACCTCAGAGCCCGTCAACGTCACACTGACCATTGAGAAAGCAACACCCCAGCTGCAGCTGAACCCAACGGCGATGTCGCTACCTGTTGACGAGAGTTCTTCCCAGTCGATTTCAGTAGCAGTACTGCTGAATGGGAAAGAGCTGATGAACCCTGACTTCACTTTCGAGTGGAAGAGTTCAGACGAAAGTGTTGTCACGGTAGACAAAGGCTCAGTGACGGCATTGGCAGTAGGTAAGGCTACCATTACCGTGCTGGGACCTGTCGGCGATGCGAATCTGAATGCTGTCTCTTCTGACATAGAGGTTACAACCTATGAACGCTATCCGCTCACTGTCGCTGGCATCGATGTCACTAACGAAAACCGTTTGGACATCTTGGGCGACGGCAAGGTAAGGTTTGACGGAAAGTCTATGCTGGTGCTGGACAATGCGGAATTAAAGCAAGGCATTTCAAGCGGTCTTGATGAACTGACGATTTACCTGATTGGTGAGAGCAGCATCACCAGTCAAGGCAGCACACTGGTTGGCAGAAACAACAATGGCAAGCTGACGTTTACGACCGAGGGTAATACGCCTGGTAAGCTTGTCATGCAAGCTGGAACGGGAACACCCGTAATCACCGGATTCGCAACCATTGACTACGAGCAGAACTTGACGATGCTGAAGGGTGCTCCCGAAGCTTCCGAGGCGGAGGTTGGTACACCCGTGAAACCTATCGTTGACCAAAGCGGTGAGACGAATACGGTCAACCTTGATGGCGGTAGCGGCAGTGGTAGTGGCAGTGATGACCTGAGCAATATCATCATCAATAACGTGCTTTACACACTCGACTCAGGCAATGATGATGGCATCGGACAGGATCAGGGACAAGATAACAAGTTTGTCGTTCTAGGTTCAACCATGGTAGAAGACGACGTGCCAGACATTATTGCCAAATACACGCCAGGTACCGATGCGTTTGCACAGCACTTTGCCGGATTGACCTTTATGGTGCCTGCAGGATACGGTACGGTGAAAGTCGTGGTACGCACGGGCGAGGAAGGACAGGTACACGTCAAGATTGGACAGGCTAAGCCTTACGTTATCCAAGGTGCATTGGATTTTACGGAGTACTCGTTCCCGTATGCATGTACGGAGGCTACCTATGTCTTCGTCTATAGCAACAGTCCACGTAAGGATGTTGAGGCTCAGGGCGACCACCGCGCAGGAAAGAAGACTACCGTGACTGTCGGTGTGGGCAGTGTTGGTGTGTCATCCAGCCAGACGCAGCCGTCGAACGGTAATAACGGAGACACCAGTGGCAGCGGAACAGTCATACTGTCGGATGACGATGTGACTTTTGACTTAGAAGAAGGTTACTTGGCAGCTACCAATCCGAAGGTGACGACCATTGCTGACGATGCGTTCATCAACTTCCCGTTCCTGAAATTCATCGACCTGAGCAATACCGCCATTACCGGCATTGACGTGAAGCGCAATCAAGGTCCGTTTAATGGCGTGTCGAAGAATACGTTTATCTATCTGCCTGCCGGTAACAGCAGCGAGGAACCGAACGTCATTATTGGTAACGTCAGCCAGAAGGTGCTTCTGGATGGACAGATGTCGTATGAGGACTATGAGTCGTTCGGACTCTCAGAGCCGTTTATGACCCAGCAGGCTACCGTTGACCTGCCGTTGACTGAAGGTCAGATGGTGGCTGTCTATCTGCCGTTTGACATCAGCAGCGATGACGCTAAGGCATTCGGCGTGTTCTATACCTTTGACGGTCTGCAAGATGGTATTGTGAAGATGACGCCTGTCGAGGGAACCGTCAAGGCACACGTTCCTTATCTCTTTAAGTCGACGACGGGTGCACAGATTACGGTCAACGGTGTCTTGATGTCGATGCCTGAAGACTTTGCTGCTGTCCATGCTGGACGTGCTCCGGAAGCTGATCCCGATGGACTCTATGGTACATACAGCTTCTACGAGTATGATGACTTTGATGCTCATGTCTTCCGGCTGGTTATGACCGAAACAGGAGCGGTGACCTTCCAGCGCCTGAAGAGCGACGAGTACATACGTCCCTTCGAGAGCTATCTCTATGCCTATGATAAGACAGAAGACAGCTTTGCCGTCGAGGGCGAGGGTCTGCCTACGTCTGTCGTCCGCACGCTTCGGACAACTGGTCAGCAGGCTTCCGACGACTGGTCCGCAATATCCGGACAGCGGCTGAAGTCCAAGCCCACACAGAAAGGCATCTATATTCATAACAAACAAAAAGTAGTCGTTCGATGAACGCACAAATGTTAGAACAATTGAATGAAAGTCAGCGGGCTGCCGTGGAATACTGCGGCGGCCCGCAGCTTGTTATTGCCGGAGCGGGTTCCGGCAAGACGCGTGTGCTAACCTATAAGATTGCATATCTGCTGGAGCAGGGGTTGGCACCGTGGAACATCCTGGCACTGACCTTTACGAATAAGGCGGCACGCGAGATGAAGGAACGTATAGGAAGGCTCGTGGGACAAGAGCGAGCCGTGCATCTGCAGATGGGAACGTTCCACAGTGTCTTCTCACGCATCCTCAGAGCGGAGGCTGAGACCATTGGCTTTACCAGCAACTTTACCATCTACGACCAGGCGGACTCACGCTCGCTGGTAAAAAGCATCATCAAGGAGATGCAGCTGGATGAGAAAGAGTATAAGCCTGCAGGCGTTGCCGACCGCATCTCGATGGCAAAGAACCATCTCCTCCTGCCGCAGCAGTACCAGGTGAGTTCGTGGGCTGCTGACGATGCGCAGAAGAAACGCCCACAGGTGTCTAATATATATAATAGGTATGTGGAGCGCTGCCGACAAGCTAACGCAATGGACTTCGACGACCTGTTGGTGCAGACGTACTTGCTGTTTAAGCGCCATGAGGATATACGGCAGAAATACGTCAGCCGCTTCCAGTATGTGCTGGTCGATGAGTATCAGGATACAAACTTCGCACAGCAGGAAATCGTCCTGCAGTTGACACAGGAGCACGGTAAAGTCTGCGTTGTGGGAGACGATGCCCAAAGCATCTATAGCTTCCGTGGGGCGAATATCGACAATATCCTTGACTTCCAAAAGAAATACCAGCAGGGGACGCGCCTCTTTAAGCTGGAACAGAACTATCGCTCGACGCAACTCATCGTGCAGGCTGCCAACAGCTTGATAAGAAAGAATGAGCGTCAGATCAGGAAAGACGTGTTCAGCGAGAACGAGCAGGGCGAACGGCTGACGTTGAAGCCTGCGTATAGTGACAAGGAGGAGGCAATGATTGTATGTAACGACATTAAGCGCATACGCCGACAGGAACGGTGCGAATTCTCCGACTTTGCCATTCTGTATCGAACCAATGCGCAAAGCCGTTCCTTCGAGGAACAGATGCGCAAGGATGCTATTCCGTATCGTATTTACGGTGGACTGTCGTTCTATCAGCGCAAGGAGATAAAGGACGTAATAGCTTACTTTCGTGTCGTGGCTAACCCGAATGACGAAGAGGCTCTGCGCCGCATCATCAATTATCCTGCGAGGGGCATCGGAGATACAACTGTCAATAAGATTGTGGATACAGCCAATCTTCATCATATCAGTCTGTGGCAGGTTATCCAGCAGCCCATCGTCTTCGGCCTGTCGCTCAACAAGGGAACGCTGGCTAAGCTGGATGCCTTCCGCCAGTTGGTGGAAGGGTGGACGGAACATCTGGATAAGGAGGATGCGTATGAGCTGGGACATAGCATTATCATGGAAAGTGGCATCAGCAAGGAAATCTATGGTTCCAGCAATCCCGAAGACCTCTCACGGCAGGAGAACCTAGAGGAATTCCTGGGTGGCATGCAGGACTTCGTGGAAAGCCGCAAGGAAGAGGATAGGGAAGGGGAGGTCTTCCTGAACGACTTCCTGCAGGAGGTAGCATTGCTGACCGACCTCGACAGCGATGGCGACGATGAGCAGCCAAAGGTAACGTTGATGACCGTTCACGCTGCCAAAGGTCTGGAGTTTCCAACTGTCTTTGTCGTCGGTTTGGAGGAGAACATCTTCCCGTCGCCAATGAGCACAGGCTCCATGCGCGAGTTGGAAGAAGAGCGCCGTCTGCTTTACGTCGCCATCACCCGAGCCGAGAAGCATTGCGTCCTGACGTGTGCGCAGAACCGCTTCCGCTATGGTAAGATGGAGTTCGACACCCCCTCGCGTTTCATCCGTGACATCGACCCCAGCCTGCTGAAGGTCGAGGGCGCCGGAGTGCCCGGCATTGCCGGTATCGGCGGTGGCGCCTCTTCTAGTTATTCTAGTTCTTCTAGATATTCTAGACAATCTAGACAATCTAGACAATCTAGACCATCTAGTCTATCTAGTCCATCTAGATTATCTAGTTCCTATAGCCCTTCTAGCCAAAACTCCCAAAACCCGCGGCCTGTGGCTACTCAGTTTGTGGCTGACGTCAAACCTCGTCTGGTGCCTGTCCGTAAGGAAACACCAGCTCCACAGTCAGCTATTGGTGACATAGGGTTACGCGAAGGCAATGTCATTGAGCATCAGCGTTTCGGTATAGGAACCGTTGTCAAAGTTGAGGGAAGCGGTGAAAACACGAAGGCTACGGTAGCCTTCAAGAATGCGGGAACCAAGCAGCTGCTGCTGAAGTTTGCGCGTTATACGATTATCAGGTGAGTGTCTTTTGGCAAATCTTTGTTTGCCAATCCTTCCCTTGCCAATCCTTCCCGAAGAAAGTTATAAGGCCTCGTCTTCCGGACGTTCCGGTAGACGGGCCTTATTGTTTGTTAAGCGTGCGTTATTCTTCGATACTCGTGCGTTATTCTTCGATACTCGTGCCTTATCGTTCGTTAAGCGTGCGTTATTCTTCGGCAGATGGCGCTTCTTGCGCAGGAAGGCAGCCTTACGGGCTTCATATTCCTCGTAGTGTCGCTCTAAGAAGTTGTCGGCCATGCGTTATTCGTTCTTGTTATACATCACGCTGATGTTGATTTTACCGAACTTGCTGTTCTTGCCACCGACCAGACGTACGCTGCTAATCGCCATGGAGTTGAAGATGGACGATACCGTTGACGAGCCGCTGCTGGTATAGGTGAGCGTAATGTCGACGGGTATCAGCACCACCTTGTTCCAATTGGGATGTGCCTTCTTGTACGTTTCCACTTTCTCAAGGTTCACGCTGCCGTCAGCATTGGTGATGTGGGGCTTCATCGTGTCGTAGATGTTGTTGATGAGGCTGGTCAAAGCACTAAAGGTGTACGTCTTCTGCGTGCTGTTGTAGGTTGCCAGATAAGTGGTGATGTTGTCTGGTATGCTACGGTTCTCGAAGAAGGAGTACATCCTGTCGCGCGGCACCATCAGCAGGTCGGTAGGATCTTCCAGTAACTTGCCGGCCAGCGTGCTTTGGTTCTTTATCTGCTGGAAGGTAATCTTTGCCGACAGCAGGGTGTCTCTCTCGTGTGACATTCCGTCTTTCGTCAGCCACTTGATGCTATCAATGGGCAGTGTTACCTCGGTGAAGAGTCCTGACGGCGTCTTCAGGAAAGTACAGGTGTCTATTTGTTCGAGCGCCTTGATGGTGCTCTTGTCGTTGACGACGTGGTTGGTCTGCAGTACCTCTTCTGACGATACGAACGAACGTGAGGAGTTGATTTTCGTGCCTGCGCTGTTCGTATAATGGTAGTATACTATGATTTGTGTGTTTGCCACCTCAAGCATGGAACCCAGTCCGTCTATCGACTTGAAGTAGAAGCCTGGGCAGACGTTACGCGCAAAGGCGTTCGAGTTCTTGAAATACTCGGGATGTTCGTAGTATGAACGCAAGAGATAGGTGCCATAGCCTGTACCTGACTTCTTAGAGCTGTCATAGCCCGCGTAGGTGACGTCATTCCGGTCGGTATAGCTGGCGGTGAGTGGAATGGTGATGTACTGGTAGTAGCCCGAACCGCGCAGGACGTTTCTCAAACTGTCTCTCATCGTGAGGTCGCTCACCGAGTAGGTCTTCTTTTGATTGACGATATTTGTGCCAAAACGCAAGAAACCCAACTCTTCGGGGTCGAAGTCTGAATAGTAGCTGTTGCTGTTAGGTACGGCTTCCTCCATTTCGCAAATCTGCAGTTTCATGGCTGCCAGCGAGTCACCTTGACAACTGTTTATCATGATTCTGACTACGCAGGAGTCGGCAACGGGCTGCCCGTTGTCATCCTTAGCAATGAGGTCCTTCGAGGGGAAGATAGCTGAGCTTTCGTTTTCCAGAATGTTAAACTGCGTCATGTAGTCGCTCGTGATGTATGCACCGGTCTCAGGGTCTTTGATTTTGCCTAAGTAGTGATAGAGGCCGCTGGCAAGTACGGAGTCGGTCATGATGGTCTGTGTCTTTATCTGAAAGGTTTGGGAGACAGACTTGAATTTATCGATATTGCCAGTCAGCGAGTCGCCAAGGGTGGTGGTATCTTCACTACATGAAGAGATTGCAATGGTCATCATTGCAATCCCTGCCATTATCAGTTTTCTCATCATTGAAGTCTTTTTGGTCTTAATGATATTGTTGTTCTTTGTTTATATTTTTTCGTAAAACGCCTCATAAGCTGCACCAAAATCCTCGCCCGGATAGTCCAGGGTAGGTATCTTGTTGTCGGCAGCATATTTCAAAAGGTCTTGATTGACGTCTTTATGAGCGGCAATGATGCCGTCGCTATAGTCGATAGCCAGTTTGCCCAGCTCTACGAAGTCAAAGTTGTCGCTATACTTGTTCAGCAGGTCGCTGGTGGCCTCGCGGAAGGGAACGCAGCGCTTGAACTTGTTGCCCAGGTCAGACTTCAGACTGTTGGTAAACAGCGATGTGACGACTTTGGTGTTGGCAAAGGAGGGCTCTTCGTGGTAGGCGGTCTTGATGTATAGGGGGACAACGGCACCCATCCATCCTTGCACGTGGATGATGTCGGGTGTCCAACGCAACTTCTTGACCGTCTCCAGTACGCCACGGGCAAAGAAGATGGCGCGCTCGCCGTTGTCCGGATAGTCCTCGCCCTTCTCGTCTTGTGCCATCTGGCGCTTTGAGAAGTAGTCTTCGTTGTCAATGAAGTACACCTGAATGCGTGTGCCGACGATGGTGGCTACCTTGATAATCAACGGATGGTCGGTATCGTCGATGATAAGATTCATGCCCGACAGGCGAATCACCTCGTGCAACTGACCACGACGCTCGTTGATGGTGCCCCATTTGGGCATGAAAGTACGTATCTCGTGACCAGCGTCTTGCATCACTTGCGGTAGCTGCTTACCCATAATGGACAGGTCGCTGTCTGGAACATACGGGATGATTTCCTGATTGATGAACAGAATCTTCTTTGCCATAACTTGTATTTTAACCATGCAAAGTTACGAAAAATAATTCACAAAAATGCGCTTTTCGTGCATATTTTAGATTTTTTTGCTCCCTTTTTGGTATATTTTCACGATATTTTTTTCTTATTTGGTAAAAATGTTGTTATTTTGCACCGCAATTCGCAAGTTAGCTTGCTAAGTATATCGAAAAACGAAGAAAGAAGAAAATTCGTCAATTGTAAATGATAAAGGTATTTAATAAGATTGTCGATCTTCAGAATCAGTTGTTTGAAGATCGCAAACAGGGTAAGACCATCGGCTTGGTGCCGACTATGGGAGCCCTTCATGAAGGACACGCCTCTCTGGTAAAACGTAGTGTAGCAGAGAATGGGATAACAGTAGTGTCGGTGTTCGTCAACCCCACACAGTTTAATGATAAGAATGACTTGAAGAACTATCCGCGTACGTTGGAGGCTGACTGCAAGCTGCTCGACGAGTGCGGTGCCGATTATGTGTTGGCACCCAGTGTTGAAGAGATGTACCCAGTGCCCGACACGCGCCATTTTGAATATCCTCCCATCTCTACCGTGATGGAGGGTGCTCATCGTCCAGGTCACTTCAACGGTGTATGTCAGGTGGTGAGCCGCTTGTTCTATATCGTAAGACCTGACCGTGCTTACTTCGGTGAGAAAGACTGGCAGCAGATTGCCGTCATCAAAGCGATGGTTCGTCATTTGGACATCAAGGTCGAGATAGTAGAATGTGACATTGTGCGCGACAAGGACGGCTTGGCAAAGAGTTCACGCAACACGCTGCTTTCTGCTGATGAGCGTGCCATTGCACCAGCCATCTATAAAGCGCTGAAGGACAGCACGACATACGCCAAGAAGCATACCGTTCAGGAGACTCACGACAAGGTGGTTGCCGACATCAACAAGGTCGAGGGGTTGGACGTAGAGTATTTCTCGATTGTCGACGGCAATACGCTGCAGGACATCCAGGATTGGGACGATTCTCCCTACGTCGTAGGTTGCATCACGGTGTATTGCGGAAAGACGCCCATACGCCTCATCGATCACATCAAGTATAAATCGTGAAGTCGGTACCATACGCTAATTCCTAAATTGTTAATAGCAATATGATGATAGAAGTAATGAAATCTAAGATTCACTGTGCCACCATTACGGAGGCGAATCTTAACTATATGGGTAGTATTACTATCGACGAAGACTTAATGGATGCTGCCAACATGATTGCCGGCGAGAAGGTTCAGGTGCTTGACAACAATAACGGCGAGCGCTTTGAGACTTATATTATAAAAGGTGAACGTGGCTCTGGCTGCATTTGTCTGAACGGTGCTGCCGCCCGAAGGGTTCAGGTGGGCGATGTGATTATCATCATATCCTACGCGCTGATGGACTTTGAGGAAGCCAAGCAATTCAAGCCTTCCGTCATCTTCCCCAAAGAGGGAAACCGGCCTTGAAGCTATTGCCTGAACGCAGAAAATGCATAGTGGCACGATAAAAAGAAAAGCCGCCTGACAGCATGTCGGGCGGCTTTTCTTATGGTATGCGGTTTGCTGTTACTCTATCACCACCAGGGCATCGTCTTCCATGACGCTCTGTCCGGCTTTGACGAGAATGGCAGTTACCTTGCCGTCTTTCTCTGCCTCGATGTTGTTTGCCATCTTCATGGCTTCCAACACCACCAGCGTATCACCAGCTTTCACCTCGTCACCGACATTAACCTCTACCGAGGTAATGGTGCCGGGGAGGGGAGCCTTGACGGCATTGTTGGTGTTGACGCTGCCCGAAGCAGCCTGGCTGGGTTCGCTGTCGGCAGGAGCAGCGGCGGGCTTGTGAACCACAACCTTCTTCTCAGGCTCTGGCTCGGGTTCCCATTCTACTTTATATTCTTCGCCATTCACGGTGACGGTAGCGATGGTGTCGCTGATGTCACCAATGGCTACCTCATACTGATTGCCATTGATGGTATACTTATATTCTTTCTTCATGGTTTTTCGTTTTACTAAATTGTGGAAGCTATCGTTTTCACTTCTCCCTGCTATCCCCGCTTAGGGGTGTGCTGTCATGGTCAGGGCGTAACCGTTCCACTGCGTAGGATGCTCGGCAATCGTAATGATGCCGGGCTCCTTGTCGTGGACGTTGTTTCCCTTGAACTCATACAGTGCCATGGCGATGGCAGCATAGACTTCATTCTTCATAATTGTCAACTGTCAACTTTCTACTTTCAATTGTCAACTTTCAACTTACATAGGAATGTTGCCATGCTTCTTAGCGGGCAGTGAGTCGCGCTTGGTGGCGAGTTGAGCCAGTGCACGACAGATGCGGAAACGCGTGTTGCGAGGCTCGATGACGTCGTCGATGTAACCGTATTTGGCAGCCTGATAGGGGTTAGCGAAGAGTTCGTTGTACTCTTCTTCCTTCTCGGCGATGAAGGCTTTTACGTCTTCGCCGGCTTCCTTCTTGGCTTTGGCTTCCTTGGCATAGAGCACGGCAGCAGCACCTGAGGCACCCATCACGGCAATCTCGGCTGAAGGCCATGCGTAGTTCAGGTCGGTGTGCAACTGCTTTGAACCCATAACGATGTGTGAACCACCGTATGACTTGCGCAGTGTGACGGTAATCTTGGGTACGGTAGCTTCGCCGTAGGCGTACAGCAGCTGGGCTCCGTGCAGGATGACGGCGTTGTACTCCTGACCTGTGCCGGGCA
>CAMNIA010000054.1 GCA_946540105.1 uncultured Prevotella sp.
TGAGGGCTGAACAAACAAAAAGGGAAGCGATTCTTCACGAACAGCTTCCCTTCTTTGAGGAAAATGATAAATATAGATTAAAATTACTAGTTGTGTGCGAGTGCAAAGGTAGTAAAAATATTCAGAAATGCAAGAGTGTTGTCGAAAAAATTTCAATCATTTTACTTTGTTTAACATTCGGGGGGGGGTAGTTAACGGAGATTAAAGATTAAAGATGAAAAATGAAAGATGAAAAATGAAAGATTAAAATGAGAGAATGAAAAATTTATGATTTGACCGTTCGAAATTTATGATTTGACGTGTGAGATTTACGATTTGAAGTCTGAAATTTTTAATTTTTAATTTTTATTTTTTATTTCTTTCAACTCTCAGTTGGAAAAATACCTATTTTTAGGGATTGCACGTTTGTTGAAAACTGCTTACCTTTGCACCTCAAAATAATACGTATGCGCACGAGACTGATACTGACACTCCTGATGACGATGATGGTTGCCTGTGGGGCTAGGGCCCAGCAGCGGGTAAGCATCTCTGGACACGTGCTGGACGACGACAGTCGCAAGCCTGTGGAGTTTGCCTATGTCGCTCTGAAGGAGCAGGGCATCTGGGCTGTCACCGATGCCAAGGGAGCCTTCCACTTCAAGCAGGTGCCGGTGGGAACGGTGACGGTGACGGTACAGTGCCTGGGATACGTGACGCGCCAGATGCCGATAAATGTGACGAAGGACATCACGAAGATGCGCCTCACCATCAAGCCGGAGAACCTGAAGCTGGACGAGGTGACAGTCACGGCACGTCGCAAGCACGACGAGGCAACGACAAGCTACACCATAGACCGTACGGCACTGGAGAACCAGCAGATCATCAACCTGAGCGACATTGACGCACTGCTGCCTGGCGGCAAGACGGTGAACCCGACGCTGATGAACGACAACCGCATGGCACTGCGCAGCGGCACCTCGGAGATGGGCAACGCCTCGTTCGGTACAGCGGTGGAGGTGGACGGCGTGCGACTGAACAACAACGCCACAGCGGGTGAGACGGCAGGCGCCTCGACACGTACCATCAGTACGGCTAACATCGAAAGCGTGGAAATCATCACCGGCATCCCCTCTGTTGAGTATGGCGACCTGTCGAACGGCGTCGTCAAGGTGAACACCCGCAAGGGTAAGTCGCCATTCTTCGTCGAGGGACGCATCAACCAGCATACCCACCAGATAGCCGTCAGCAAAGGCTTCAGCCTGAGCCGGCGGCGCGGCATGCTGAACGCCTCGTTCGAACACGCCCGCTCCTTCAGCGACGCGGCATCGCCACACACCGCCTATCAGCGCAACGTGCTGTCGCTGAACTATCAGAACACCTTCTTCGCCGAGACCACACCGCTGACGCTGAACGTCGGCGTGACAGGCAACGTGGGCGGCTACAACTCGGAGGCTGACCCTGACGAGGAGATGGACGACTACAGCAAGGCGCGCGACAACGTGGTGCGCACACGGCTGGAAGCCAACTGGCTGCTGAACAAGAAGTGGATTACCAACGTGCAGCTGAAAGCCGCCCTGTCGTATGGCGACCAGAAGTCGGAGTCGTACACACATACCACCAACGCCTCGACACAGCCCTACATCCACGCGCTGACGGAGGGCTACCACATAGCCCGCCAGTATGACGACGACCCCAGTGCCGACATCATTCTGAGTCCGACGGGAGCCTGGAACGAGCAGCACTTCGGCAGCAAGGACTGGTATGTGCGCCGATACAACGACTCGAAGCCCCTGAGCTGGGACGTGTCGCTGAAGGGCGAGTGGGCACGTCGCTTCGGCAGCGTGATGAGCAACCTGAAGGTGGGCGTCAACTACACAGGCAGCCGAAACGAGGGTCGCGGCACCTATTATGAGGACATGCGCTACGCCCCGACGTGGCGTGAATACCGCTATGACGCACTGCCCACGCTGCACAACATGGCACTCTATGCCGAAGAGAAGGTGAGCATCCCCACCAGCCGGCTGTCGACCTTCGAGTTGACGGCAGGACTGCGTGACGACATCACCATGATAAGCGGTTCGGACTACGGCACCGTGTCGAGTCTCTCGCCGCGTGTCAACAGCCGCTACGTCTTCTGGCGCAACAAGCGCAGGCGCTGGGTGAGCGAACTCACGCTGCATGCAGGCTGGGGCAAGTCGGTGAAGCTGCCCTCCTTCCAGCTGCTATACCCCTCGCCACGCTACTACGACGACCTGGCATTCAGTTCGCCGAGTACTGCCGACAACACGTCGTTCTATGCCTACTACACCTACGTGTCGACACCCCTCTACAACCAGGCGCTGCGCTGGCAGTACACCAACCAGACCGACATCGGCATCGAGATGAAGATAAAGGGAACACGCATCGCCCTCTCGGCCTTCCACCACCGTACCCATCGCCCCTACATGAGCACCACCGTCTATAAGCCCTTCGCCTATAAGTACACGCCTCCCAAGTCGCTCGACAACGTGGGAATAGCGTCAGCCAACAGGGAGTATCACATAGACCCCAAAACGGGTGTGGTCAGCGTGAGCGACAAGACAGGGGTGCAGGACGCCGTGACGCTGGCATACAACGAGCGCCGCACGTTCCAGACCAACACGCTCTACGACAACGGCTCGGCAGTGGACCGCTACGGACTGGAGTGGATGATAGACTTCCAGCAGATACGTGCCCTGCGCACTGCCATAAGGCTGGACGGCAACTACTATTATTATAAAGGTGTAGACGAGAAACTCGTTGCCGACGTACCCTTCGGCAACATGACGATGGCTGACGGACAGCCGTACAAGTACGTGGGCTACTACATTGGCGGCGCATCAGTGGGCAACGGCTCGCTGACGAAGAAACTCAACCTGAATACGACGCTGACGACCCACATCCCCAAGATACGACTCATCGTGGCGCTGCGACTGGAGGCCACCTTCTACAGCTACAGCCGCCGACTGTCAGAGCTGAGCGACGGCACACGGGGCTACGTGCTGGCCGACAAGGGCGACTATACAGGGACACCCTACGACGGCAGCGGCGAGAACCAGAACGTAGCGGTATATCCCGTCTACTACTCGTCATGGGAGAATCCTGACGAGCGCATCCCCTTCGCCGAGAAGTTCCTGTGGGCAAAAGACAACGACCCCACGCTGTATAACGAACTGTCGAAGATGGTGGTGAAGACCAACTACGCCTACGTCATGAATCCTGACCGGCTGTCGGCCTACTATTCTGCCAACCTCAGCGTGACGAAGGAGATAGGCGACCACGTGACGGTGTCGTTCTATGCCAACAACTTCTTCAACACCATGCGCAAGGTGCACTCGTCGCAGACCGACCGCGAGACGTCACTCTTCGGAAGCGGCTACGTGCCCAGCTTCTACTACGGACTGTCGTTGAAACTGAAGATATAACCACACACACACATCAGACGCGAAAATATGAAGAGACTGCTATACATCATCATCCTGCTCAGCACGCTGACAGCATGCAGCTATGACGAAGACATCGCACTGTGCGACGTCACCGTACAGCTGGTTTACCCTGAGGGCAGCATCGAACCCTATGAGGGGGCTCGCGTGGAGTTCAAGGACGCTGCCGCCTCCGTCTATGTCGCCCAGACCGACGCCACAGGACGAGCCCGCTTCCGTGTGCCGGCAGGCATCTACGAGGCGAGCAGCAGCAACAGCTATCTGGACCAGTCGACTGACACCTGGTGGCAGTACAACTTCAACGGGGTGCTGAGTCGGCAGCTCGTCAGCAACACGCAGCAGAACCAGCTAAGGCTGGAGCTGAAGATGTCGCGCAAGAGAGTAGTACACTAGTTCGTTTTTAACCACATAATATTTTTTAATCACATAAAAAAGGAATTGAGTTTATGAAGAAAAGAAGTTTAATCACACAGATGGTCCTGGGCATCATGCTCCTGCTGCCAGCAGCGATGCAGGCTCAAGGGATGACGGAGGTGCAGTATCTTGTGCTGACCGAGACCGACGGTACCATCAGCAAGTTTGCACTCAGCGACGGACCTGTGCTCACCTACAAGGGTGGCAACGTCGTCGTGACATGCGGAGAGCAGGCTGTCGAGACCAGCATGGATGCTGTCGCCTCCTGCACGTTCAACAGCGAACGGGTGTTGACAGGTATTGAAACCATTGCGCAGAGCACCCAGGGCGAACAGTCGTCGTTTGCCTTCGGCACCGCCTCGTTCGAGGGAATGAAGGCTGGTGGCAAGGTCGTCGTCTATACCCTGGACGGCAAGGCCGTAGCCACTACCACTGCCGATGCCGAGGGACGCGCCAGCGTGTCGCTGGCAGGACTGCAGCGTGGCGTCTATATCCTGCGTACGCCAAGCAAGAGTTATAAAATCAACAAGTAAACAACAATCTTAATTTTAACAAGCAACAGTCATGAAGAAAAATATACTTTCACTGCTGGTGATGCTCGTCGTAGCTACCAGCGCCAATGCACAGACCTGGAAGATGGTCATCACCAAAGCCAACGGTGCCACACAGGAGTTGTACACCTCGGAAATCAAGGACATACAGTATGTCAAGGAAGTCAAGGAAGACCAAAACGTAGACCAGATCGTCATCAAGGAACTGTACAACGGCGGCTGCACCAAGGAGGACGGCAAGTCCTTCCAGTTCGACAAGGGTGTCATCCTGTATAACAACTGTCCGCAGAAGGCCGTCATCAACAACCTGTGCTTCGGCATATGCTCGCCCTCTAATGCACAGGCTAATAACAAGAACTACGGAACCGATGGCAAGCTGACCTACGAGGCAGAGGGCTTCATTCCCGTCTGGCACGGCATCTGGTACTTCCCCAGCGCACTGGAGATAGAGCCTTACTCGCAGGTGGTGGTTAACATCTGTGGTGCCATCGACAACACGCAGACGGTGCCCAACTCGGTAAACTATGCCAATGCTGACTACTACGCCATGTACGACCCAGAGAGCGGCTATAACAACTCCAACTATTATCCCACACCCTCAGAACTCATTCCGACCTCTCACTACCTGAAAGCCGTTGAGCTGGGAATGGGAAACGGCTGGACCATGAGTGTGTCGTCACCAGCGCTGGTCATCTTCCAGGTGAAGGACAACACTCCGCTGGAGTATGCCACCAACACCGCTAACCAGTGGTATGACGGCGGCAACGTGGGCTCTCAGGTGTATACTTGCGTCAAGGTGCCCAACGAGTGGATAATCGACGGCGTCGAGGTCTTCGCCAGCGGCTATAAGGATACCTGCGTGAAGCGTCTGACCAGCGACGTCGACGGTGGCTACGTGTGGCTGACAAACTATCAGGGACACTCGCTCTACCGTAACGTAGACAAGACGGCTACCGAAGCCCTGACGGAGAATGCCGGCAAGCTGGTGTATAACTACGCACTGGGTGTTGACGACAGCACTGACCCCAGCGGCATCGATGCCGAGGCGAGCACGAAGAACGGTGCCCACATCGTCTATCAGGACACCAACAACTCGACCGCTGACTTCCACGAGCGCCAGCGCTTCTCACTAAAGTAAACACGATGTCTGACACGAAGTAAAATGTAGAACGGGAACGATATGAAACAAGGTTTAACCATCCTCTTCTGTTGTCTCTGCCTGAACCTCGCGGCTCAGACGGACCAGCCTGACTCTACGTTGCTTCGTGACTTTCGGTTCGTCAAACATTCCGACCCGTGGCTCACGAGTCGGAATGCTGCCGGACTGACGCATTACCATACACAAAACATCGCTGAGGCTGAGGCGTATGTCGCCTTCGCAAGAGGCGAACTGGCAGACTACTACCAGTCGCCTAAGGTGCTGCAGGCAGGAGCTGGCGTTGAAGCCTTCTACCGCATCAACCGCCGTACGGTGGTCTATGGACAGGTGAACTACGACAACTTCTCAGGACGCGACATGACAGGGTCGGCCTTCATCATGCCTGTAAGGAAACCCTTCGACATCGTGGAGGACTCGCTGACAAATAGCGGCACCAAGCACCGTGACACCTATCAGCTGAAAGGTGCGGTGGGCGTCGACTTGGGACGTGGCGTCAGCGTCG
Organism: uncultured Prevotella sp.; assembly: GCA_946540105.1. Lineage (GTDB taxonomy): Bacteria > Bacteroidota > Bacteroidia > Bacteroidales > Bacteroidaceae > Prevotella. The sequence continues at coordinate 6,067 of CAMNIA010000054.1, forward strand.
GACTCAGACTAGACTATACTGCTGCTAACTATGCCAAATACAAGGACCTGCGCCACAAGAACAAACTCATGGACCTCGTCTTCTCGGCAGGTGCCAGTTGGATGCCTGTCAGTTGGCTGACAATCGGTGCCGACTACTTCTATCACCGACAGACGGAGAGTGTCACCTTCAGCCTCTATGGACGTGACGACAAGGTGTATAAATCGATGATCAGCTACGGACCGTTCATCGGAAAGGTGGAGCAGCTGGGAAATTCAGGACTGACGGACAAGACACGCGAGATGCCGCTTGTCGACGACATCAACGGGGTGGGGGTGCAGTTGTCTGCCGACCTCATGCCACAGCTGACGTTCTACAACGCTTTCTCCTATAGCCACCGCAAAGGGTATTACGGCAGAAAGTCACCTTACACCATTACCTATACCAACCACGCCTCCGACAGCTATCAGTATCAGGGACAGCTGACGCTGAACACGACGTCGGCACGCCACCAGCTGGCATTCACCCTGGACGTGGAGAATCTGGAGAACAACATGCAGAGCTACCGTGAACTGCGCGACCAGAACGACGTCACCTATTACGAATACTATGACCCCGTCAAGACGGGCAACCGTCTCTGGATAGACTGGGACATCACCTATACAGGACATTTCGGCATTCGGCATGAGTTGCCGAAATGGACCGTCACAGCTGCGCTGGTAAGTCATCAGCGTAAGCAGACGGCTTACTTCTACCCCTATCTGCGACGTCAGAACTTGCGACAGACGGAGTGTCGCCTGCAGGGTGAACGAAACATCGTGCTGCGCAGTGGGGTGCTCTCAGTCGCTGCTACTGTTGCCTTTGCAAAGGGTAGCGGTGAACCTTACGAAGACGCTACGATGGCACTGCCCAGCGACAAGCAGAAAGCACCCGACTCGATGGATGCCTTCCTCTATCAGGAATACCACCTCATGACGGCACCCCAATATACCCTTGGCGTGCAGGCTAAATATGCCTTCCGATTTCCTGGTACACGCCTGCTGACACACGTGCGTGGAGCTGTGGAACACAGGAAAGCCAACACCCAGTATAATGACTATTGCGGACGAGACCGTACCAGCGGCATACTGGCCGTTGGTTGCACGTTCTGAAGGTGAGGACGACAGAAATGCGACCCCTATATACAAGATTATAACAGATAAAACAATATGATGATGAGAAAACTTCTGACAAGTGTGCTGCTGCTGACGGCTTCGCTGACGCTGGCGGCTCAGCCACTGAAACAAGACCCTGCCATCAGGAAGGGTAAGTTGAAAAACGGCATGACGTATTACATCCGCCATAATGCCAAGGAGGCAGGAATAGCTGACTTCTATATTGCACAGCAGGTGGGTAGCATCCTGGAGGAACCCCGTCAGCGCGGCTTGGCTCACTTCTTGGAGCACATGGCGTTTAACGGTACGAAACACTTCCCTGGAAAGGGCAAGCAACTGGGCATTGTACCCTGGTGCGAAACCATCGGCGTGAAGTTTGGCGCCAACCTTAACGCATATACCAGCATTGACGAGACGGTGTATAACATCTCGGCAGTGCCCCTGAAACGAGAAGGCATCGTGGACTCGTGTCTGCTCATACTGCACGACTGGAGCCACTACCTGCTGCTGGAGGACAAAGAGATAGACAAGGAGCGTGGCGTCATTCATGAGGAGTGGCGTACGCGTCGTGCAGGCAAGGCTGTCAGCCGACTCATGGAACTGGCAGCTCCCAAGATATATAAAGGTACGAAGTACGAGGACTGCATGCCGATTGGTTCGATGGACATCGTTGACAACTTCCCCTATAACGACTTGCGCGACTATTACAAGAAGTGGTATCGTCCTGACCTGCAGGCTATCATCGTGGTGGGTGACATCGATGTGGACAAGATGGAGAAGAAAATCAAGAAAGTGTTCTCTGCCATCCCCATGCCTAAGAATGCTGCTCGGCGTGAGTACTATCCTGTCAACGACAACGACACGATGATTGTCGACATTGAACGTGACAAGGAACAACCCATCGTGTTGGTGCACCTCTACCAGAAGCGCGAGGCTACACCCGACAGCGAGAAGAACGACGAGAAGTATGTGCGTGGCGACTATAAAGACTTCCTCATCCGCACCATGCTCAACGACCGTCTGGCAGAGGTGCGACAGCAGGCTAATCCGCCGTTCCAGAGCGCTACTGCCCGTTCGAGCAGCTTCTTCATCAGCAAGACGAAGGATGCCTTCTCAATGTCAATCAGTGCCAAGGAGAAAAACATACTGGGTGGCATCATTGCCGCTGTCGGCGTTGCCGAACAGGCTCGTCAGCATGGTTTCACTGAGGCAGAGCTGCAGCGTGCCAAAGCCTTGAAACTGAACCACGACGAACGGAAGCTGCGTGAGCGGGACGACCGACGTAACTCCAGATTTGTGGGGGCCTGCATGCGCAACTTCCTGGATAACGAACCGCTGATGGCTATCGAGGACCAGGTGGAACTGACACGCAAGTTCGACCGCGAGGTAACACTGCAGGAGGTCAACAAAGCCGTCAAGGAACTCATCACCGACAAGAACCAGGTGTTGGTGGTTTATGCTCCTGACAAGGAGGAACTGCTGCTGCCCACTGAGCAACAGCTGACCAACGTCATCGAGGCTACACAGCAGTTGCAGTATGCTCCCTACGAGGAGAAGGGGGTTGTGAAAGACCTTACCGCCTACCTCTCACCCCTTGCTAACAAGAAGGGTTCCATCGTCAGCGAACAGCCCTATCGTCACGGCTTTACGGAATATACCCTGTCGAACGGTCTGAAGGTGTACGCCAAGAAGACCGACTATGCCAAGGATGCTGTGTCACTCACCCTGCGTGGCGAGGGCGGCACGTCACTCTATACCGATGCCGACATTCCTAACTTCAACCTCATCAGCAGTGCCATTGCCGATGCCGGTGTGGCTGAATTCGATGCGATGACCCTGCGCAAGATGCTGACAGGAAAGTCGGTACGCGTACAACCGTCGGTAGGCTCGCGTGGGCAGAGCATCAGCGGTGGCGTCAGCGTGAAGGACATGGAGACGCTGTTCCAGTTGGTACACCTCTACTTCACACAGCCACGTCGTGACACGGTGGCCTTCCAGAGTCTCATCAACCGCACACATGCCTTCCTCACCAACCGTAACGCTTCGCCACAGGTTGACTACAACGACAGCATACGTGCCATTCTCTATGGTCACCATCCGCGTCTGGAACCTGTCACACAAGCAACACTCGCCAAGGCAAACTACGAACGTATCTTCCAGATATACAAGGAGCGCTTCAGCGATGCCTCGGGCTTCAAAGCTGTTGTCATCGGAAACTATGACGAACAGCAGCTGAAGGATGCCATGTGTACCTATCTGGCTACGCTGCCCTCAACGCACAAGGGCGAACAGACCAACTGGAACAACGTGCCACGCATCGTAAAGGGTGACTTTGCACGTACCTTCAAGAAGAAGATGGCGACGCCGCTGGCGAATGTCAGCATCTACTATACTGCCGACGTGCCCTTCACACCACAGAGCGACTTGGAACTGGACTTCCTGACGCGTGTGCTGAAGATAGCGTATACCGATAGCGTTCGCGAGGAGAAAGGCGGTACCTATGGCGTCGGCGTCAGCTTCGAACTGGACAAGGACGACCAGCCTAACACGACGGTACGCATCTCGTATAATGCTGACCCCACACGCTACGAGGAACTGAACCCCATTGTCTATGAACAGCTTGCGTTGATAGCCAAGAACGGTCCTGCTGAGTCGTCGATGCAGAAAATCAAGGAGTACCTCGTCAAGCAGTATCAGCAGATCGTCATCACCAACGACTACTGGAACTACATCATCTGGCATGAACTGGACGATGACGCTGACTTCGACAAGAACTACTGCGAGATGGTACGACAGATGACACCACAGCAAGTTCAACAGATGGCAC
>CAMNIA010000055.1 GCA_946540105.1 uncultured Prevotella sp.
GTTATGCGTCGGCGAACGTCATGCCGTCGTCAAGGGTAATCGTCAGCTTTGTGTAGGTGCTGTGGAAATCGTTCTGCAAACGCTCCAGATAGCGACGGCACTCCCATTGGCACATCGGCAGGTCGTGAAGCAGGTAGTTGCCACACGACTCAGGCTGGGTGGCAGGTACCGCTGTCTGCGTGAGAATCCATTGCAGACACGCGATGGTAAGCTGGCGCATGTCCTCAACGCTGTAAGCACCTGTCATGATGATATACATCCCCGTCAGACAACCCATGGGTCCGACATATACAACGTCGTCCTTGGCGGCTGAGTTGCGAAACCACGTTGCCATCAGGTGTTCGAGACTATGCATGGCGGAAGGCGCTACAGCAGGCTCCTTGTTAGGCTCCGTGATGCGCAGGTCGAAGGTGGTGAAACCCTTGTCTTCGCGTGAGACGTAGATGCCAGGCTTCAGATGGGTGTGGTCGATGGTGAAACTTTTGATGACTTCCATTACTTATAGCAAGCTTTCTACAAATGTCTTGGTGACGTGGAAGGAATGTGCAGCGACGGTATCCCAGAAGTTGTGGTACTGAGAAGCGTCAGTATCGTGAAGCGGCATGTCGCTGACGACACGGAACGAGATGAAAGGTACGTTGTTGATGTAGCACGTCTGGGCAATGGCACACGACTCCATATCGACGGCTTTGGCATCGGGAAACTTCTCGATGATGCTAGCCATCTTGTCCTTAGTGTCAACGAACCAGTCGCCAGTGACGATGAGTCCTGGGACGATGCGTACCTCAGGGGTAGAGAGTGCCAACGCCTTCTCCAACAGTTCTGGGGCAGGCTTGTAGCGTGCAGGCAGTCCCTGTACCTGTCCGTAGATGGTCTTGTCGTCAATAGCCAAGCCACAATAGACATCGTGGTAGCTAAGCTCGCTGCTGACGACGACGTCCTGTATGCGAAGGTCATCACCATTGCCACCGGCACAGCCGCTGCTGATGATGATGTCGGGGTGAAACGTGTTAATCATTCGCTGCGCGCCGAGGGCTGCATTCACCTTACCGATGCCACATTTCTCTACGCAGACGTTGCCGTCGGTAAACAGGTGCTGCAACTGCGTCAGCTCCTTGTCCATAGCTACGATAATTCCTATCTTCATGTCACTTTGTGTTACGGTTTATATTTTTTTCGGTTTGTTGGGGGGTATTTACTGCTTGCTAATCCAGGAACCCTTGCCGCTTGAGTGCCTTCAGCAGTCCTGCCGACATCGCCTCGTTGTCCTTACGGGTATAGCGGATGTCTGTGAAAATCTGTGCCAGCGTCTCCTTGTGGTTGATTTCGCAGAACTGCTGGTTCTCAGGCAATAGCTCCTTGGGGGTGTAATACTTGTCGATGGCCTGACGCGTATAGTCCTGATAAGTCTCCTGATGGACGAAACTCTCTAGCGGCAGACGGTCGGAGAGGGGAGGCTCCTCGGCAGGCCATCCTACTGTCAGGGTGGCTACGGGCATCACCAGACGGGGCAGCTGCAGCGTGTCGATAATCATGTCGGGCATATACACCGTCGTGCCCAGATAGCAGTAACCCAGCCCTTCCTCGTCCATCAGACAACACAACGTCTGGGTGTAGAGCAGCGCATCGATAGCGGCATTCTGGTAAGAGAGAAAGTTGTCGTAGCCAGGCTGGGCTTTACGCTCCTCACACCAGCGCGTGGTGCGACGGAAATCGGCACAGATGGTAAGCACAACAGGGGCGTTGGTCACCATAGGCTGGTTGAAGTGGGCGGGTGCCAGCTTCTGTTTCATCTCAGGACTACGTGTCACTACCACACTGTACAACTGCAGATTACCCATTGTCTGCGTACGTGCTGCTGCTGTCATCAACTGGTTCAGCAACGCTTCCGTCACTTCCTTGTCGCTATATTGGCGAATGCTTCGCCTTGTCATCAGATTTTTCATGCTGCAAAGGTACATATATTTTTTAATATTCGTGACGAAACTTTTCTATAAGGGATAACTTTTTTGTATTTTTAATAGAGAAAGTTATCCATAACAGAAAACTTTTTATTACTTTTGTGCCCAAATTATCATTAGACGATGCAGACATATACATATGAAGAGGCTATGGAGGCCTCGTTAGCTTATTTTAATGGCGATGAACTGGCAGCTCGCGTGTGGGTAAACAAGTATGCTATGAAGGACTCTTATGGCAATATCTATGAGAAGTCACCCGAGCAGATGCATTGGCGCATTGCCAACGAGATAGCACGCATAGAACAGAAATACCCCAATCCACTCAGCGCTCAGCAGGTCTTCGACTTGCTGGATCACTTCCGTTACATCGTTCCTGCCGGCAGTCCGATGACGGGCATCGGCAACAATTTCCAGATAGCATCCCTGTCAAACTGCTTCGTGATAGGACTTGACGGCAATGCCGACTCGTACGGCGCCATCTTGCGTATTGACGAAGAGCAGGTGCAGCTCATGAAACGGCGTGGTGGCGTTGGGCACGACTTAAGCCACATCCGTCCCAAAGGGTCGCCGGTGAACAATTCGGCACTGACTTCTACAGGACTCGTTCCCTTTATGGAGCGTTACAGCAACAGTACACGCGAGGTGGCACAAGACGGACGTCGTGGTGCCTTGATGCTGTCAGTCAGCATCAAGCATCCTGACGCAGAAGCCTTTATCGATGCCAAGATGACTGAAGGCAAGGTGACGGGAGCCAATGTCTCAGTGAAGATTGACGATGCTTTTATGCAGGCTGCTATAGAGAATAAACCCTATACACAGCAGTGGCCCCTCGACGGACAGCCTGGAGAGGGCGGTCTGCTGGTGAAGAAGGAAATCAACGCCAAGAAACTGTGGGAAAAGATTGTGCATAATGCCTGGAAGAGTGCCGAGCCTGGCGTGCTGTTCTGGGACACCATTCTGAAAGAGAGCATCCCCGATTGCTATGCCGACCTAGGGTTCCGTACCGTCTCTACCAATCCGTGTGGTGAGATACCCCTTTGTCCTTACGACTCTTGCCGCCTGCTGTGCATCAACCTCTACAGCTACGTGAAGAAGCCCTTCACCAAGGATGCATACTTCGACTACAAGCTGTTCTGCGATCACGTTCAGAAGGCACAGCGCCTGATGGATGATATCGTAGACCTGGAGCTGGAGAAGATTGACCTTATCATGCAGAAAGTGCAGAGCGACCCGCAGTCGGAAGAGGTGAAAGGGGCCGAGTACCATCTGTGGGAGAAGATAAAAGCCAAGAGCTCTAAGGGACGTCGCACTGGCGTGGGTATCACAGCCGAGGGCGACATGATAGCTGCTATGGGCTTGCGTTACGGTACGCAGGAGGCTACCGACTTCAGCGTCGAGGTACACAAGACGCTGGCGCTGAACGCTTATCGCTCCAGTGTGGTGATGGCTAAGGAGCGTGGTGCCTTCGCTATCTATGACGCACAGCGCGAGGAACAGAACCCCTTTGTGCTGCGTCTGAAGCAGGCTGATGCACAGCTGTATGCCGATATGGTGAAGTACGGTCGCCGAAACTTGGCATGTCTGACAATAGCACCAACGGGAACCACCAGTCTGATGACTCAGACTACCAGCGGCATTGAACCCGTCTTCCTGCCCGTATATACTCGTCGCCGCAAGGTCAATCCTAACGATGCCGCCGTCCACGTAGACTATGTCGACGAGGTTGGTGACTCGTTCGAGGAATACCTCGTCTATCACCCCAAGTTCCTGGAGTGGATGAAGGTCAACGGACTGGACACCACCAAACGTTACACCCCTGACGAGGTGAACGAACTGGTGGCAAAGTCGCCCTACTACAAGGCGACAGCTAATGATGTCGACTGGCTTATGAAGGTTCGTATGCAGGGTGCTATCCAGAAGTGGGTAGACCACTCTATCAGCGTCACCGTAAACCTGCCTAACGACGTTGACGAGGCTTTGGTGAACCGCCTGTATGTCGAGGCATGGAAGTCTGGCTGCAAGGGTTGTACCATCTATCGCGACGGCTCCCGCTCAGGGGTGATGGTCAGCGTTACAAAGAAAGACAAGAAAACGCAGGGCGACGCCGCCACAAAGGACGCCGACACTACCAAAGACAACAACCTGGAGGAGAAAGAAGCCTGTCCCTATGTTCATCCTGAGGTGACGGAGGTACGTCCTAAGGAGCTGGAGTGCGACGTGGTGCGTTTCCAGAATAACAAAGATAAGTGGGTGGCGTTTGTGGGATTGCTCGACGGTTATCCTTATGAAATCTTTACCGGTCTGCAAGACGACGAGGAAGGCATCGTACTGCCAAAGACAGTGACGAAGGGAAAGATTATCAAACAGATCAATGACGACGGCACCAAGCGTTATGACTTCCAGTTTGAGAACAAACGCGGCTACAAGACGACAGTCGAGGGCTTGTCTGAGAAGTTTAATCCAGAGTATTGGAACTATGCCAAACTCATCAGTGGCGTGCTGCGCTACCGGATGCCCATCGACCACGTCATCAAACTCGTCTCGTCACTCCAGCTGAAGTCTGAGAGCATCAACACCTGGAAGGTGGGTGTGGAGCGCGCGCTGAAGAAATATATCGTTGACGGTACTGAAGCCAAAGGGCAGAAGTGTCCCAACTGCGGCGCTGAGAGTCTGGTGTATCAGGAGGGTTGTCTCATATGTAAGAATTGCGGCAGTAGCAGATGCGGATAGCACAGTCATATATTCATCTCAACAACCTGCACTTCTACGCCTATCACGGCGTGTTGCCGCAGGAGCAAGTGGTAGGCGGAGACTATAGCGTGTCGCTGCGTGTCGCCGTTGACGTGGCGGCTGCCGTTGAGCACGATGTCGTCGATGTCACCTTGAACTATGCCACACTTTATGAGGTGGTCAAGCGCGAGATGCTCATCCCCTCGGCGCTTCTGGAACATGTGGCAGGACGTATAGGACAAGCCGTCATGGATGCTTTCCCGCGTGTGACAGCTGTCGACCTTACCGTCGTGAAATGCAATCCGCCTATGGGGGCAGTGTGCGACGGAGCAGGCGTCGAGCTACATTTTGTAAGATAACAATATAAATAATAAGGTATAAGAAATCAATAGGGTAATAGAGACTAACAATGAGAAGACAAACGATATCAAAGGAAAGGTGGGCGAAGTGGATTTTGCTATTTTGCCTATTAGCCTTTTTACCCTTTTCCATAGCGGCAGCAGCATCGGTAGGCGAGGTTTCTGCGAATAAGTCGAAGAAGTTTACACTCGTCATCGATGCAGGACACGGCGGACATGATGCCGGCGCCATAGGAGCCATCACCAAGGAGAAAGCCATCAACTTGAACGTGGCGCTAGCCTTTGGTGCTTTGGTTGAGCGCAACTGTCCTGATGTGAAAGTCATCTACACACGTAAGACCGATGTCTTCGTGCCTCTGCACACGCGTGCTGACATCGCCAATCGCAATAAGGCGGACCTCTTTATCTCCATACATACCAACTCCCTGCCAAAGGGACGCATCTCACGTGGCATGGAGACTTACACGCTGGGTATGCATCGCGCTGCCGATAACCTGGCAGTGGCAAAGCGCGAGAACGAGGTGATTCTCTATGAGAAAGACTATAAACAGCGCTATCAGGGCTTCGACCCTAACTCTTCGGAGAGTTATATCATGTTCGAGTTCATTCAAGATCAAAATATGGCGCAAAGCGTCGAACTGGCGAAGTTTATACAGCGCCGTACCTGTGTGGCAGCAGGACGACAGAACAAGGGCGTAAAACAGGCGGGATTCCTCGTGTTGCGCGAGACGTCAATGCCCAGCTGTCTCGTCGAACTGGGGTTCATCTCTACTAGCGATGAGGAGCATTTCCTGCACTCGCAGAGCGGTGTTAACCAGATGAGTCAGGGCATCTATCAAGCGTTCACGGACTATCTACGCAAGTATGCCCCTAGCAACAGCGTTCCCTACAAGGCTGAAACTAAGCAAGAGGTGGAGATTCCTGCTGTGGTGCCTGAACAGGTGCGTGAGAAGTCCAAGGAGAGCAAACGTGAGAGACGTCGTAGAGAAAAAGCAGAGCAGGAGGCGCGCGAGCAAGCTGAAAGGGAGCAGGCGGCAAAGAATGCTGCCACTACGGTTACACCTGCACCTGACAGCACGCAGCAAGCGTCTAAGCCTGTTGCCGAAGTACCTGCCGCACCTGCGACAAATTCCGCAGCCACACCTGCGACAAATTCCGCAGCAACACCTGCCACACCTGCGACAACTCCCGCAACGACAGCTACTGCTCCAGCAACTTCCGCTGCGACATCGCCCGTTGCGGCAGCAGCCAGCGAGAAACCCGTCTTCAAAGTACAGGTGCTGGCTAGCTCAACAAAACTCTCCCAGCAGTCGCCAAGGCTGAAAGGCGAGAGCGGAGCCGACTACTACCAGGAGGGTGGACTCTATAAGTACACCTTTGGCGCTTCAACCAACTACAACGAGATAGCACAGCTGCGTCGTCGCCTCTTGGAGAAATTTCCCGAGGCATTTATCATCGCCTTCAAAGACGATGTGAAAGTCGATGTGCGTCAGGCTATACAGGAATTTAAAAGTAAAAAGTAACGAACAAAGATATGAAATTTACGAAGGAAATCAAGATTGCACTCGTTTCCATTCTGGGTATCGTGGTGCTGTTTTTTGGACTGCAGTTTCTCAAGGGACTGAGCATCTTCTCTAACGACAACTCTTTCTACGTGGCATTCTCCGACGCTACGGGGCTCTCCGAGTCGTCGCCAGTCTATGCCAACGGCTACAGGGTAGGAGTGGTCAAATCGCTTGACTACAACTTCGACCCTCAAGGGAAGATTATTGCAGTCATCGGCCTGAACAAACAGATGCGTGTGCCACGTGGTTCCCGTGCTGAGTTGGCAAGCGACCTGCTGGGTAACATCAAGATAAACCTCGTGCTCTCTGATGACCCGCTTCACATGCTGGCGGTGGGTGACACCATCTCCGGTGAGGCTGAGGTCGGCATGATGAGTAAGCTGGGGGCGATGATGCCAGCTGTGGAGTCGATGCTGCCTAAACTCGACTCCATCATGACTAGTCTCAACAAACTGCTGGCTGACCCTGCCTTGCAGCAGACGCTGCGTAACGTGGAGGGGACGACTGCCAACCTCGAAGCCACAAGTCGCGAACTGCGTGTCATGTCGGCATCGCTCAACCGCGAGGTTCCCACACTCTTGACGAAGACTAACGGCGTGCTTGACAATACGCAGACTCTGACGGCTAACCTCTCTGCTGTCGACGTGGCAGCAATGACTGCAAAGGTTGACCAGACGCTGAAGAACGTACAGGAAATGACTGACAAGCTGAACAGCCCCGACGGTACGCTGGGCTTGCTCATGCGCGACAAGCAGCTGTATCGTAACCTGACATCAACGGCTGCTGATGCCGACTCACTGCTAATCGACCTGCGCGAGAATCCTAAACGCTACGTACACTTCTCCGTTTTTGGCGGAAAAAAATAGTTAGCCAAGTAGGCCTATTTTTATTTTGTCTAAATAAAACGCTATAGTACAAAAGTCTTGTAAAAACGAACTAAACTGTTCGGAAAATCACGCAGTTACAACAAACAAAAAATATATACTGCACACCGTCAAAGCGGTGTGCGAGTATTTTGTAAAATATTGATATTCAAGACAATACATTTCTGCAAGAGACGTCGAGGATAAAAAATCTTAAAAGGTGCTTAATTAAAGAAAAATCAGCAAGTTACGTATTCCTTAAAGGGAAGCGATAAATTTCTGGGATTTGCAAGATTGAAAAAAAAATACGAACTTTGCACTCGTAAATTCAAAACAAGCAAGACCTAACCGTCTTTACTTTATTTTTAATATAAAAGAGATAAAAAATAGTAACGCCGCATGGTAACTGATCCAAAGGCGCTTTGGGACAACTGCCTTAGTATGATTAAGGCCAACGTCACTGAGCAGCAATACAAGACATGGTTCGCGACTCTCGTCTTCGAGAACTACGACGACACAACGCGAACATTACTCGTACAAGTACCGAGCAGGTACGTGTATGAGTACTTGGAGCAGTACTTTGTTGGCATAATGGCTAGCGCCCTGAAACGCAGCTTTGGCGAGCGCATCCAGTTGTCCTACCGCATCATGGTGGATGTCGAACACAATCTCACCGTCGATGAGCAAGGTAGCGAGGCCGTCAGTGTTGAGGCTCCTGCCAACACAACACGCGGTAACAAGTCGCCATCTCTGCTTGACAGCACGTCAAGAGACCTCAACCCCCAGCTGGATTTGCACAAGACGTTCCAAAGCTTCATTGAGGGCGACTCCAATAAACTGCCGCGTACCGTCGCTTTATCTATCGCCGAGCATCCTGGAAAGTCGACCTTCAATCCGTTCTTCATCTACGGACCATCGGGTTGTGGCAAGACGCACCTCATCAATGCCATCGGCATCCGCTGTAAGGAACTCTATCCCCAGAAGCGTGTGCTTTACGTCTCGGCACGCCTCTTCCAGGTGCAGTTCACTGATGCCAGCAGACAGAACACCGTCAACGACTTCATCCACTTCTACCAGACCATCGATGTCCTCATCGTCGATGACGTACAAGAGTGGGCTACCGCCGAGAAGACCGTTGCCACCTTCTTCCATATCTTTGACCACCTGTTCCGACTGGGCAAACAGATAATCTTGGCAAGCGACCGTCCTCCCGTCGACCTGAAGTGGCTGCAGGAGCGCATGCTGACACGTTTCTCGTGTGGACTCATTGCCGAACTCGAGAAACCCAATGTGCAGTTGTGTGTCGACATCCTGAATGCCAAGTGCCGTCGCGACGGCTTGAAGATACCGGCTGATGTCATTCAGTACATAGCGGAGACTGTCAATGGCTCCGTGCGTGACCTTGAGGGTGTTGTCAACTCGTTGCTCGCTTATAGTGTGGTGTATAACACCAATGTCGATATGCGGTTGGCAGAGCGCATCATCAAACGTGCCGTCAAGGCCGACAACAAGCCGCTTACCATCGATGAAATTCTTGAGAAGGTTTGCTGTCATTTCAATGTCTCTCAGCAAGACGTCTTCTCCAAGAGCCGCAAACGCGACTACGTCCTCGTACGTCAGGTGTCCATGTATCTGGCACAGAAGTACACCAAGATGCCTGCAGCACGCATAGGACAACTCATTGGCGGTCGCGATCACTCCACCGTCATTCATAGCTGTTCTACTATTGCACAACGTCTGAAGTTCGACAAGTCGTTCGTGGCAGAACTCTCCAGCATCGAAAACTCCTTTAAGCTGAAGAAATAAAACGCGTCTTGCGAGCCTTTAGAACTAAAAAATACTTAAAGGCAGCATATTTTTCAATTCTCCCCTTCCTATTTTCAATAATTTGTATTACCTTTGCATCCGCTAAACTAAAAGGAGAGGTGCTCGAGTGGTTGAAGAGGCACGCCTGGAAAGCGTGTAACC
>CAMNIA010000056.1 GCA_946540105.1 uncultured Prevotella sp.
TAAGGTGTAAAGCTCCTTGGCACTACAGCGTGACACCATTCTTGAAAATGGAGATTTCGCGGTAGCCGTTTTCTTCGTTGCGGGCAAGTTCGCCAGAAGCCACTGCCAGCACTTTGTCGATGAATTCAGGAACAATGTCCTGCATTGTACGGCCTTCAACCAGCTGACCTGCTGAGAAATCTACCCAATGGGGTTTATTCTTAGCCAGGGTGGGGTTGGTGGCAACCTTCATGGTTGGTACGAAGGTGCCGAATGGTGTGCCGCGACCTGTCGTGAACAACACGATGTGGCAACCGCAGGAAGCCAATGCCGTAGAAGCAACGAGGTCGTTGCCTGGAGCTGACAGAAGGTTCAACCCCGTATTCGTCAGACGGTCACCATACTCCATGACACCGCTGACAGGTGCTTTTCCACACTTCTGCGTGCAGCCAAGAGCCTTGTCCTCAAGCGTCGAGATGCCACCTGCCTTGTTGCCTGGAGATGGGTTCTCACCTACAGGTTCGCCATGCGACAGGAAGTAGTTCTTGAAGTTGTTAATCATCGATACCGTCTGCTCAAACAGTTGTGGAGTCTCGCAACGGTTCATGAGGATGGTCTCTGCTCCGAACATCTCAGGAACCTCCGTCAGCACTGAGGTTCCGCCTTGGGCTACGAGCCAGTCGCTGAACTCGCCAACAAGTGGATTGGCTGTGATGCCACTGAAGCCATCGGAACCACCGCACTTCAAGCCTACACGCAACTTTGACACGCTGACCTCCTGGCGTTTGTCTTGAGAGGCCTGCTTGTAGAGGTCACGTAAAATCTCCATTCCGGCTTCAATCTCGTTGCCTTCAACGCGCTGTGTGACAAGCAACTTGATGCGGCTCTTGTCGTAGTCGCCCAGCATAGCCATAAAGTCCTCGGGCTGGTTGTTCTCACAGCCTAAGCTCAGTACCAGCACGCCACCAGCATTGGGGTGGAGACAAATGTCACGTAGCACCTTGCGCGTATTCTCGTGGTCTTCTGAGAGTTGAGAACAGCCATAGTTGTGATGCCATGTCCAGATGCTGTCAATATCCTTACATCCAGTCTCCTCGCGCAGTTTTTGTGCCAACCGTTCTGCAATGCCGTTGACACAACCCACAGTAGGTACAATCCATATCTCATTACGTACACCTACATCACCGTTCTTGCGAATATAGCCCTTAAAGGTTCGCTTTTCGTCTTTAATGGTAAGAGGCTGGTTTACAGGTTGGTAAGTGTACTCTAAAGTTCCGCTTAGGTTGGTCTTTAGATTATTCTCATTTACCCAGTCGCCGGCTTTCATGTCTTGACGGGCGTGACCAATCGGATAGCCATACTTGATGATGTCCTCTCCTTCACGTACGTCTTTGATAAGTACTTTGTGGCCAGCGGGGGTGTCTTGGTTCAGTGTTACCTGCTTGCCGTCAATTTCAATCACTTCGCCCTTCTTCTTTGCTTGTAGACAAACAACGACAGAATCGGCGGGGTTAATTTTCAGAAATGTTGCTAATGCCATAATCTTTTTTTGTATTTGTTTTAGTTTTAGTTTTTATCCAATATTCTTCCTGCGGTAGAAGTCGATATTCTCTTTTGTCAGGAGTTCGATGGGCATGTAGTTGACGGGGTCGACCTCTTTCTTCAGTACGATGGCGTTGAACAAGGTTTCAATGCAAGCATACCCCTGCATGTAGCCATGCTGTGCTATGAGGAACGAGATGCTGCCTTGTCTGACGCACTCCGCATTACGGGGCACCATGTCATAACCCATAATCTGAACATTGCGCCTGTTGCTTCGCTGTAGGAAATCGCCCACGATGTATGCGCGCGAATTAAAAGTGATGCAATGATGAACGTGTGGGTGTTCGGTAAAGAACTTCTCCAGGACGCTGTCGTATTGCTCGTACTCGACGTCAAGTGACAGGTTTACTTCGTGGATGACTACTTTGGGGAAGTGATCCTTCATGTAGTGGCGGAATCCCGTTTCGCGGTTCTCCTGCTGTTTGGAGGCCACGTTACCTTTCCGCGTCTGCTTCATGAGCATGATTTCAGTTTCCTTGGGAGCCAGCATCATGAGCATACGTGCTGCAAAGTATCCGCTGCTGAACGAGTCCTGCCCGTAGAACGACAAGGGTTTCAGGTCTGGCATGTAGGAGTCTAGTAAGACGAAAGGAATCTGGGCTTCGTGCATCAGATTGGCATAGCGTGTCGTCACTTCCAGTTCTGAGGGTACTACGATGATGCCGTCAGGTTTTTGCTTCAGACACTCGTTCATCACCTTTGAGAACGTCTCCGTAGAGAACCGGTTGTAATACATTACCTTGTGAGAGACGCGGAAGTCGCTGCGGCGTTCACACCCGGCACTAACACCTTCCTCCACTTCATCCCAGTACGCTTCCGACTCATGCTTTGGGATGATGCAATAAAAAGAGTACGACTTATTATAAGCTAATGCCGAAGCATACATGTTGGGCTTATAGTCCATCTCAGCCAGCGCCTTCTTGACCTTCTCCAAGGATTTCGGCGAGACGTTTGGACGTTCGTGCAGCACACGGTCGACCGTTCCCACGCTCACGCCAGCGCGTTCGGCTATGTCCTTAATCCTTATCTTACCTGTTTCCATAAATCATTTGCAAAGGTAAGTAAAAAAAATGTAACCGCCAAAGATTTGACAACTAAAATTTGGCAGTTACAAAAAAGTTTCGTAACTTTGCAGACAGATTCTAAAAAACCATTTCTTTAAAAATAAAATTTAATACTAACAACAAATGGCAAAAATTGTAACATTAGGTGAGATTATGCTCCGCCTGTCGCCTATGGGCAACGATCGTTTTATCCAGAGTGAGGCATTCCGTATCATCCCTGGTGGTGGTGAGGCTAACGTAGCAGTCAGTGTGGCAAACTATGGCCACGAGGCTTATTTCGTTTCTAAGCTGCCCAAGCATGAGATTGGTCAGATTGCTGTTAACGCTCTGCGTCGTTATGGTGTGAATACCGACTTCGTAGCTCGTGGCGGTGATCGTGTTGGTCTGTACTATGCTGAGACGGGTGCTTCTATGCGTCCTTCAAAGGTTATCTACGACCGTGCACATTCTTCTATCGCAGAGGCTGACGCTAGCGACTTTGACTTCGATGCTATCATGGAAGGTGCCGCTTGGTTCCACTGGTCTGGCATTACTCCTGCTATCAGCGACAAGGCTGCCGAGCTGACTCGCCTGGCTTGTGAGGCTGCAAAGCGTCATAACGTAACCGTTTCTGTTGACCTGAACTTCCGTAAGAAGCTGTGGACTTCAGAGAAGGCAATCAGCATCATGCGTCCTCTGATGAAGTATGTAGACGTTTGTATCGGAAACGAGGAAGATGCAGAACTGTGCCTGGGCTTCAAGCCTGATGCAGACGTAGAGGGTGGTGTTACCGACGCCAGCGGCTACGAGAAGATTTTCAAGCAGATGAAGGAAGAGTTCGGCTTCAAGTATGTTGTTTCTACACTGCGTGAGTCGTTCAGCGCCACCTTCAATGGTTGGAAGGCTCTGATTTACGACGGCAAGGAGTTCTATCAGTCAAAGCGTTATGAGATCAATCCTATCATCGACCGTGTAGGTGGTGGTGACTCTTTCTCTGGTGGTCTGATTCACGGTCTGCTGACCAAGAAGACCCAGGGCGAGGCTCTCGAGTTTGCTGTTGCCGCTTCTGCTCTGAAGCACACCATCAATGGCGACTTCAACCTGGTAGGTATTGACGAGGTAGAGTCTTTGGCTGGCGGTAATGCTAACGGCCGTGTACAGAGATAATAGACGATGAAACAGTTTGAGTATAAGGTGCTTTCTTCTATTGTAGGAACTGAGAAGAAGTTAAACAAGCTTGGCTTTGAAGGCTGGGAACTTGTTGCAGTATTTGATTGTCGCCTATATTTAAAGCGTGAAATAAAAGGATAATTATGGCAAAATTTGATAAATTTCAGGTGATGGCAAAGATTGCCGAGGCACCTATGGTTCCTGTTTTCTACAACAAGGACGTTGAAGTTTGTAAGAACGTCATCAAGGCTTGCTACGAGGGTGGTGTACGTGCTTTCGAGTTCACCAACCGCGGTGACTTCGCTCACGAGGTCTTCGGCGAGCTGGCTAAGTGGGTTAACACCGAGTGCCCCGAGTTGGCTCTGGGCATCGGTTCTGTCGTTGATGCTCCCACAGCATCGCTGTACATTCAGCTGGGTGCCAACTTCGTTGTTGGTCCGTTGTTTAACCCCGATATCGCCATCGTCTGCAACCGTCGTTGCGTGACCTACTGCCCTGGCTGTCTGACACCTTCAGAGATTGGCAAGGCACAGGAGGTTGGTTGCGACTTCACCAAGGTATTCCCTGGCGACGTTGTTGGTCCGAACCTCATCAAGGGTCTCATGGCTCCCATGCCCTGGTCAAAGATCATGGTTACCGGCGGCGTAGCTCCCGAGGAGGAGAACCTCACCAAGTGGTTCAAGGCTGGTGTCTTCTGCGTAGGAATGGGCTCGAAGCTGTTCCCCAGCGACAAGGTAAAGGCCGGCGACTGGAAGTACGTTACCGACAAGTGCAAGGAAGCACTCGGTTATGTTGCCAAGGCTCGCGCATAAACTCGTTATCACAAAAGACCCGGTATGGCACTCCGCCGTACTGGGTCTTTTCCTTTGGCCCCTTATGCTATCGGGCCTTTTCCTTTTTTCTGCCTGTTCTCATTCCGACGGGACAAAGGAAGAAAGGCTCAATGCACGTTCTTATGCCTGTCACTATACTAATATCGACTCAACGGAGTACTATGCCCGTCAGGTACTCTCCATGAACACTTCCGGCGACAGTCGTGCTGAGGCTCTGAACAATTTGGCCTTTACAAACATCATTCGCATGCATTTTGACGCGGCTCGTCGTCAACTTGATACGATTCCCTCCATTACCGACAACCAGTTAGAACTTCTTGTCAGTTACGTGCAGCAGATGCGTCTCTGTCAACGTCGTTCCCAAAACCGCGCATTTTATGAGTATCGTGAGCAAGCTGCCGATGCCCTTAAGCGTATCAACGAGGAGCGTTCCTCGCTGACGCCTCGCCAGCGTTTGCGTCTGACCTACGCCGAAAGCGAGATGGCCATAGTTACCTCTACCTATTATTATTATGTAGGTCTGGAGCGTCAGTCCATCGATGCTTTACGCCAACTCGACCTCGATGCCGTACGTCACGATACGGCCCAATATCTGAACTACCTCTACAACATTGGTGCTGGGGGTATTCTCACAGACGGAACGCCCCAGCAGATACGCCAAGAAGAGATAGAGTACTTGAACCATTGCCTGTCACTGGCACAGCGTGGAGGGTATGTCTACTTCGAGGCTCAAGCCAAGGAGGCGCTGGCTGAGCATCTTGACAGCATCCGACTGGCTGAGGATGCGCTCAAGCTGTTTGTTACCTATGGCGACGTGTATCAGATAGCCGGTGCTTATCGTACACTGGCCACCTGCTATCACAATCGGGGTGACGATCAGCAGGCGTTGCAGTATCTACATCTGTCACTTGCCGACTCAGCCATCTTTCAGGCACCCGACCTTGTTGCCAGTATCCGCGAGCAACTCTCTGTTGCTTACTCGGCTCTTGACGACAAGCCCCATAGCGACTATAATCGCAACATATATATTGACTTACAGGAGCAGACGCGACAAGACCGTGAACTGGAGGCCCGTGCCGGATTACTCGACAAGGCCGTCACCCAACTCAACTGGATGATTCTCGCAGTCCTTGTGGCCATCGTGCTCCTTGTTGTACTGTTATGGCTCTTCAGTCACAGAAACCGTAAGGAAAAAGGATATTCCCAGTTGACTGACCAACTGGAAGAACGTCAGGAGGCTGTTGCTGCCGCCCGTCTGCGCGTCGAGCAGGGTGAATACCGTCATTTGGAGCAGCGAGCCAAGGTGTCGTTAGCCATGAGCATTCTGCCACTCATTGACCGCATCCTCCATGAAGTGAACGGTTTGTCTGGTAATTCCAGTTCAAATGCCAATTCCAACAGACTCGACTACATCCGCGAACTTACCGATACCATCAATCAGCAGAATGAACTGTTGACGCAGTGGATACAGCTGCGTCAGGGCGAAGTCAGCATGCATATCGAGAGCTTCCCTTTGCAAGCGCTTTTCGACATCATCAGTCGCGCTCGTACGGGTTTCCAGCTGAAGAACATTACGCTCACCGTCCAACCCACCGATGCAGTAGTGAAAGCCGACCGCGTGCTAACGCTCTTTATGCTCAATACGCTGGCTGACAATGCTCGCAAGTTTACGTCCGAGGGGGGCAGGGTAGATGTCTTTGCTCAGGAGTCGGCCGACTATGTCGAGGTGTCTGTACGCGATACCGGTGGCGGTACGCCCAGCGATCAGCCTTCGCATGGTTTCGGTTTGAAGAATTGTCGCGGCATTATCGAGAAGTATCGCAAGATGAGCCGTCTCTTCCATGTCTGCCTCTTGTCGTCAGAACGTCAGGACGGAGGCGGGTCACGCTACTTCTTCCGTTTGCCTAAGGGGGTGTTGCGCCTGTTGATACTCCTCATTACCATGTTCAACGGTTATTTCTCCTTCGTTCATTCCACACCTCTTGACCGTGCGCATATATATGCCGACTCCGCCTTCTTCTGCAACGTCAATGGCAATTATGCCAAGACGCTGCTCTTTGCGGACTCGTGCCGTCAGATGCTCAATCAGCACTATCTCAGCCAGCGCCCGCAGGGTCGGCAGTTGATGGTGTCCCAAGACGATGGTGAAGCGTTGCCCTCAGAGATACAGTGGTTTCACGACGGGGTGGAGACCAACTATCAGATTATCCTCGACATCCGCAACGAGAGTGCCGTCGCTGCCCTGGCGTTGCATCTGTGGTCGTTGTACGCATATAACAATAAGGCATATACCCAACTCTTCAAAGAGATGAGTGCCGACACGTCGCTCTCCGACTATTGTCGCACCATGCAGCAGTCACGCCAGAACAAGCGCATTGCCGTCGTCTTGTTGTTGTTGCTGTTGAGTTCGCTCGTTCCACTCTACTATTTGTTTTACTACCGCCAGCGGCTCTATCGCCGCTTCAGTCACGAGCGTCAGCAACAGACACGTCTGGAACTTGCCGACGACGATTTGCGACAGGCCGAATTAGAGAATGCCAATCTGCACGTAGCTAACAGTGTGCTTGACAACTGTTTATCGACACTCAAGCACGAGACGATGTACTATCCCTCCCGTATCCGGCAGCTCGTAGACTCCGGCCATCTGGAGCAACTAGGCGAGGTGACCCGCTACTATCGCGACCTGTATGCCATCCTCATTGAGCAAGCCCTGCAACAGGCAAACCGCATACCCCTGCATGTACGTCCTGTCGAACTTTATGGTCATCAGGTGTTAGGCGATGCACATTTGCTGCACTACCTCTTCGAGTTGCTGTCGGATGGCAGTAGTCAGGTTCAGGCAGAGGTTAAGGACGCTAGCTATGTCGTTTACCATGTTACTCCTCCTGCTCCTCCCGCTTCTCCTTTCATTTCTTTGGTATGCCGCCAGATTGTCCGCGATCATGGCGAGGCTACCAATCGTCGTGCTTGTGGCATCACAGGCGACAGTGAACACGTAAATATTACATTGCCAAGATATCATGGAAAAGTTTAAGCTTATCATTGTAGAGGATGTGCCCCTCGAACTCAAAGGCACAGAAGGTATCATACGCAACGAGATTCCAGAGGCGGAGGTTATCGGTACCGCTTCCGACGAGGCGGCGTACTGGCGTCTCATCAAACAGCAGCAACCCGACCTGGTGCTACTCGACCTCGGGCTGGGCGGCTCCACTACCGTCGGCGTTGAGATATGTCGCCAAACCAAGGAGCTGTACCCTCAAGTGCGTATCCTTATCTTTACGGGCGAAATCCTGAATGAGAAGTTGTGGGTCGATGTGCTTGATGCTGGTGCCGATGGCATCATTCTCAAGACGGGCGAGTTGCTGACGCGTCGCGATGTCGTGGCGGTAATGGAAGGCAAGCAGCTGGTGTTCAACGAACCCATCCTTCAGAAAATCGTCGAACGCTTTAAGCATGCCGTCTCCTCGCAGTTGGCTCGGCAGGAAGCACTCATCAACTATGAAATCGACGAGTACGACGAACGCTTCCTGCGCCATCTCGCTCTTGGTTATACCAAAGAGCAGATAACCACCCTTCGGGGTATGCCCTTTGGCGTGAAGAGTCTCGAAAAGCGGCAGAACGAACTCGTCAAGAAACTCTTCCCGCAGGGCGAGAGCGTCAACGCCACGCGCCTTGTCGTTCGTGCCTTCCAGTTGCGCATCCTCGATATTGACAATCTTGACCCCGACCCAGCGTGATATTTGAACAGACAGATGAATAGACTTCACAAGATACTTCCTTACGCAGCCCTGTTGCTGTTTGTGCTTCAGCTGCTACTCATGCTGGGGTCGTGGATTTTCAGTGCCACCATGCCAGGCAGCGAAGTGCGTTCGCTGCTGACGGGCGAGGGGCTGCGCTGGTTCCTGGGTGGTTTCTCCCGTCTGCTGTCCACGCCCTTGTTGGTATGGCTGTTGCTGCTGGCAATGTCTTATGGTGTGTTGCGAGGCAGTCGTTTACTGCACCGTGTCACAACTTACCGCGAGAATTGGGCTCGCTGGATGACACTCCTGCTTGGGGTCGTCTATGTGGGGTTTATACTCCTGCTAACCGTAACGCCCCATGCCGTATTGCTTTCGGCAACAGGGTGCCTATGGCCTTCTCCTTTCTCCGATGCGCTTGTCCCGTTGGTAGCCTTCGGCATGATGGCGCTCAGTGCCTTTTACGGCATTGCGTCTGGTCATCTTCCTACCTTCCGCGATGTCTTCAACGCGCTGTCGGATGGCATTCGTAGTGCAGCAACGTTTGTCGCGTTTTATGTACTAATCATACAATTCTATGAGTCGCTAAGATATGTGTTGGGATAAAATCCCATATTTTAGGTATTGCATTATTTGGCGAAACGCCGTAACTTTGCACCCAGAAAAAGAATTACTCGGATTATCTCAACCTTGACACATATTAAAAATCTTAGCATTCATAAAGTATTTGTTTAGTTTAGTATAGAATAGGTCTGCTGTGAAGCAGGCCTTTTTCGATGTAAAAGAATACTTTAACAAAGAAATTTCGGAATTTTCTTGCAAAAGGCTTCTTTTTTTTGTATCTTTGCAGTTCAATGGAAAAGAAG
>CAMNIA010000057.1 GCA_946540105.1 uncultured Prevotella sp.
TTTTTCGATTATGAGGACAAAATTACTATGTATGTCGCTGCTCATGCTGATGACGGTACCAGCTGTGGCGGACGTGGAGATTAACGAGACGAACTTTCCGGACCAGTACTTTCGCGAATGGCTGACCAGGCAGACGTACGGCGCCGACGGTGTGCTGACGGACGAGGAGATTGCGGGGGTGAAGACGATGAGGGTAAATAACATTAGCTCCATGAAGAAAATCTACAGTCTGCAGGGCATTGAGTTTTTTACGGCGCTGACTGGGCTGTACTGTGAGCTTCTTGAGTTGACGGAATTGGACCTTTCGAAGAACACAAACCTTACAAATCTTTCGTGCAATAATAACCATTTGACGGAATTGGACCTTTCGAAAAACATATTGCTTGAGTCTCTTAACTGTAACGATAACCAATTTTCTTCCCTCGACGTCTCAATGTGTCCTATGCTGAAAGGCATTTCTTGCTACAATAATCGTCTGACGGCTCTGGACGTTACTCACAACCCGGAGTTGGATGTGTTGGACTGCTCAGGAAATATGCTGACCGAGCTGAATGTCACAAACAACACGAAGCTCTATCGTTTGGCCTTTGAGAACAATCAGATAGCGTCGGTTGATGTGTCGAAAATGTCGAACTTAACATATCTTGAAGTAGCCAACAACCAGCTGACCGAACTGGACGTGTCTGCAAACGGTCATCTGTATGCAATTTCTTGTGGAAATAACCTGTTAACGTCTATTGACGTCAAGAACAATGGTGACCTGCAATCTCTAGCCTGTTCCTACAACCAACTGACGTCGCTCGACGTGACGAAGAACAGAAGCCTGATGTCGCTCGGCTGCGCGGGCAACAAGCTGACGTCGCTGGACCTGACGAAGAACCCGATTCTGACCAATATCGACGTCTCGGACAACCTGCTGACGACGCTGGACCTCTCGGGGATGCCGGATAAATGGACGCTCCAAGTCTACCTGCAACTCAACCAGATTAGCGGAGCCGGCATGGACGCACTGGTACGGAGCCTGCCCACCCGCGAGTGGAAGAAGAACTCAAAGGAGGCCTACCTGCACGTCGTCTGGAACGAGGGCGAGCAGAACGTGATAACTGCCGCACAGGTGGCCGCCGCCAAGGCGAAGAACTGGGTGACGCAGTACTATGACGGCCAGAAGTGGCACGACTACGCCGGCAGCGACGCCGCTGGCATCGAGCGCATGGCTGCCGACCGCAAGGCCGACACGTCAGGCCGCTGGTACGACCTGCACGGACGCCGCATGGAGGGCAATCCCGACAAGGGCGGGGTGTACATCCACGACGGACGGAAGGTGGTGGTGAAGTAAACAGGCCACGCCGCGACCTCGTAGTCAAAAAACGGCTCTTACCTCGTAAAAGCATCAACCTCTTACCTCGTAAAAGGTGCTTGCTTTTACGAGGTAAGAACTTTTATGGAGAATGTAGTATAAACTCAGAACCTTATGAAGGCATAAGGCAATAACTAAAAGTACTTCGTGATGCGGGCCGACTGGAAATTGTTCATTTCGTTCATCATGCGCACGGCCGAGTCAACAAGCGGAAAGGCGCAGAGAGCTCCTGTCCCTTCGCCAAGTCGCAGACCGAGGCTTAAAAGCGGTCGCGCACCTATTATGTCAAGCATTCGCCTGTGACCGCTCTCATCACCACAGTGGGTAAACACCATGTAGTCTTGCACCGCAGGATAGAGTTGGATGGCAGCCAAGGCACATGCCGTCATGATGAAGCCGTCAATAAGAATGACAAGTCCTTGTTCTGCAGCCCGCAGCATAGCTCCAATGGCAGCAACCATCTCGTAGCCGCCGAAAAAGGCGAGAGCGTCTATCACGTACGAGGGGTCGTTTGTTAAGCTACTGCGCTCATCCACACCATAAATACCACGAAATCGTTCCACCGACTGCTGAAGCACTTTGTACTTATGCAGGATGCCTGGCGTGTCGAGTCCTGCGCCAGCACCGATACACTCCTTCAGCGGAACGCCGCCCAGCAGATGCATCCAGATGCTCGATGGAGACGTGTTTGCAATGCCCATCTCGCCGACACTCAGCACGCGGCAACCTTCGCGGCAGCAGTCGTCAACCAAATCGGAACCTACCGCAATGGCACGGTCAAACTCTGCGTCAGTCATCGCTGCCTCATACAGGAAGTTGCGTGTGCCGCGGCGTATCTTGCGGTCAAGAAACACAATGTTGTCTTCGCTGTTATTACTTGCCGCTAACCGCTCACCACTAAAATCATAATCCACTCCTACGTCGACCACCCTCAGCTTGAAGCCATGCTGTCGGCAGAACATGTTGACACCGCCGCCACCATGACAGAAGTTCAACATCTGCTGCCACGTCACCTCACGGGGTGAAACGCTGACGTGCTCACGCTCTATACCATGATCGCCGCCCAGCAGCAAGTGGCAGGGATGGCTAAGTGATGGCTCCAGCGTCTGCTGAACGAGGCAAATCTGCAAGGCGAGTTCTTCCAGTCGTCCCAGTGAACCCTTGGGTTTGTTCAGATTGTCAATTTTATCCTTGATGGCTGCCTCGATGGAGCAATCCACCTTTCTTATATTAAACGTTCTCACCTTCTCTTTCCGTTTTTATCGTATATTTTACTTCTCACCTTTCACTTTCACCTCAATTCCACTCACCATCAGTAGCACCTCGTCGGCACGCTGCGCAATGTACTGGTTCATCAACCCTTGCAGGTCGGTAAACTTTCTCTGCACGACATTATCGCTCACACCACCCAAACCAATCTCATTGGTCACGAAGATGAACGTTGCGTCCTGCTGTGTAAAACGGTTGAACTCCTCTTTGGCTGTCTCCAGCGTACGGTTAACATCCTCTCCGTTCTGAAAGAAGAGGTTCGTCAGCCATAGTGTCACACAGTCAACCAGTACCACTCGACCCTCCACGTTATGCCGGCTGAGCATCACTTCTTCTTCAATGTTCGTCCACTCAGGACCACGACGTTCCTGGTGACGGCGGACGCGCTGCCGGAACTCGTCGTCCCACACTTTGGCTGTAGCCACATAGACAGGGTTGGCACTGAGACTCAGCGCCAGTTGTTCGGCCTTCTCGCTCTTGCCAGAGCGCTGACCGCCTGTAATCATGATAAGACGTTTCATAAGGCGGCGAGTGTCAAGATGTGAGAGGTAACAGGATTGCTCATGCTGCAGACGACGAGGTAGACTGTCAGCTCCACCAGTAGGCATACCGCTCCACAACAGTCGCCTGTATAACCGTGCAGACGATTCCAGATGAGCCGATAGAGTAGGTACATGGTCAGACAGGGCAAGAATATAACCAGTTCCCATGCAATTCCCGTGTACCACAAGAAAGCACCCATAGGCAACAGCCCTTGAACGGCAAGACTGATGCCCGCTTGCCAGTTCATCTTGCGGTAAACGGTTCGGTTCTTGGCTTCTTCTTCCGTGCGGGCATAAGGCATCATTATGACAAGTTGAGCCGTCACCATCTTGGCATAAGGATCGGCAGCCAGAATAGTAAGAACCGCCATTGTAGGTGTCATGCAACAAAGCGTTGTGACCAACAACAATTCATAAACAATGAGTCCAAGCACACCATACGTCCCGATGTGAGAATCCTTCATAATGTCAAGAATTCGGCTGCGGTCAGAACCGCCACCACCGAAACCATCAAGGAAGTCGGCTAATCCGTCTTCGTGTAGCGCTCCTGTTGTCAGCAGTCTCACCACGACAGCCAAAACCACTGCTACGGCATACGGCAGAAACATACTTCCAACCCAAAGCGCCAGTGCCATTACTCCGCCCGTTAACCAACCTGCTAGTGGCCAGTGCTCGACAACCGTCCTATAGCACTCGCGCGGAGGTTGGTAAAGCCGCCAAAAGGGCAGTCGCGTGAAGAATATCAGCGCTGCCCAAATGCGGTCATACCAGTGTGTCTGGTCTAACTTGACTTCCATTATACTATTGTTGTATCTGCCCTTTCACCTTTTCGACATAGGCATCAATACAAGCTACAGCCACAATGTTGACAACGTCGCGCACAGAGGCGCCGAAGTCTACAAAGTGGATAGGCTTGTTCAAACCCATCTGGATGGGACCAATGATTTCTACATCAGCATCGAGCATCTGCAACATTTTGTAAGAAGAACGTGCAGAAGTAAGGTTAGGAAATACCAAAGTGTTGACATCCTTGCCAAAAAGTCGCGTGAACGGATACTGTTCGTCGCGCAACTCGCGGTCAAGGGCAAAGCCTATCTGCATTTCACCATCTATAGGCAGGTCAGGATAGTGTTCCTGCATATATTCCACTGCACGTTTCACCTTCTTGGCACCTTCGTTTTGGTTGCTGCCGAAGTTGGAGTGGCTTATCATACTTACCACAGGTTTCTCGTTGAAAAAGCGAACGCTGTGAGTTGCCAGACGTGCAATGTCGATGAGTGTGTCGGTATCAGGATTCTCGTTGACCAGTGTATCGCCAATATAGATGGTACCTTTAGGCGAATTGATAATGTGCATAGCTCCGAAGTGCTTGTATTCCGGACGGATGCCAATGACTTCGTTTACGACCTTAATTGTATTGGAATACTTGGTATACAGACCCGTGATGAAAGCATCGGCATCGCCCG
The DNA here is from genome assembly GCA_946540105.1 of uncultured Prevotella sp. GTDB lineage: Bacteria > Bacteroidota > Bacteroidia > Bacteroidales > Bacteroidaceae > Prevotella. Next base: position 4,635 of record CAMNIA010000057.1, read on the forward strand.
TCTCAACCATCATCATGCCAAAGTAGTTGCGTTCGAACATCTTGTCGTTGGCTTCCTGGAAGGTATAGCCTTCGCGCTTACGCTTCTCTGTCAGGATGTGGGCATAACGCTCACGGCGATCATGTTCAGAAGGCTGGCGCAGGTTGACAATCTCAATGCCGTCGATGTTCAGATCCAACTCTTTGGCTAACTTCGATATAGCCTCTGTGTTACCTAATAGAATAGGAATACAGATGCCTTCTGCCTTAGCTTGTACTGCAGCCTTCAGCATCGTGGGGTGGATAGCTTCAGCAAATACCACACGTTGAGGATGAGCAGCTGCTGTCGAGTAGAATTTCTGCGTCAGTTTTGTTTCCTGTCCAAGAAGTACAGTCAGAGAACGCTTATAGGCATCCCAGTCCGTAATGGGCTGACGTGCTACACCGCTCTCTATGGCTGCTTTGGCTACGGCAGCACTCACCTCCGAGATAAGACGCGGATCGACTGGTTTGGGAATAAAGTAATTACGACCAAAGTGCAGATTGTTGACTTTATAAACATCGTTCACCACATCGGGGACAGGTTGCTTGGCCAAGTCGGCAATTGCATAGACAGCAGCCAGCTTCATCTCTTCATTGATGGCTGTAGCGTGTACGTCCAAGGCTCCGCGGAATATATATGGGAAACCAATGACGTTGTTAATCTGGTTAGGATAGTCAGTACGACCAGTAGACATCAGGACATCTGGACGTGCTTCGGTAGCATCTTCGTAACTGATTTCCGGAACGGGATTAGCCAGCGCAAAGATAATGGGGTCTTTTGCCATCGTCTTCACCATGTCTTTTGACAGTACGTTACCTTTTGACAGTCCTACAAAGACATCAGCTCCATTGATGGCTTCCTCTAAAGTATGGATATCTGTGCGGCTGGTCGCAAAGAACTTCTTCTGTTCGTTCAAGTCTGTGCGGCTGGTGGAGATAACGCCTTTTGAGTCAAGCATGACGATGTTCTCTTTCAGAGCGCCTATGGCCATATAAAGTTTGGTGCACGAAATTGCAGCCGCTCCAGCGCCATTGACCACAATCTTCACCTTCTTAATATCTTTCTTGATGACCTCAAGGGCATTCTTCAGACCGGCAGCCGAGATGATGGCAGTACCATGTTGGTCATCATGCATCACAGGAATGTCAAGCGTTCGTTTCAAACGCTCTTCTATATAAAAACATTCAGGGGCCTTGATGTCCTCCAAGTTGATGCCACCGAAAGTAGGAGCGATACGCTCTACTGCTTCGCAGAATTTCTCTGGGTCTTTCTCGTTGACTTCAATGTCGAAAACATCAATGCCTCCATAAATCTTGAAAAGAAGACCCTTACCTTCCATCACTGGCTTGCCACTCATAGCGCCAATGTCACCTAGTCCGAGTACTGCGGTGCCGTTAGAAATTACAGCCACTAGATTACCCTTGTCGGTATATCTGTAGGCATCGTCTGGATTTTGTTGAATTTCAAGACAGGGATAGGCGACACCAGGAGAATATGCCAGCGATAGGTCGGTTTGTGTACGATAAGCCTTGGTTGGCTTTACTTCAATTTTGCCAGGACGACCTGACTCGTGATACTGCAAAGCAGCTTCTTTAGAGATTTTTACCATAAAAAGACTAATATTATAACTCAGTAAAAGATAGCTATTATAACTCAGTAAAAGATAGCGGCATAAGTTGTCCTATTCCATCCATGACATAGGTGTGTTTTGTGCCATATAGAAGAATACGGATAGGTTGCTTGTACCGTGTTTCTGTTTCGATGATGACTTGTCGGCACGAACCACATGGACTGGCAGGTTCCTCTAAGAATTCACCTTCGCTGTTGCGAACAGCTATTGCCAGCATCATGACAGGTTGGTCCGGATGTTGTGCGCCAGCAGCAAAGAGAGCAGAGCGCTCGGCACACAAACCAGAGGGGAATGCCGCGTTTTCTTGATTGCAGCCAGGAATGATGGTGCCGTTCTTTAATAATATGGCAGCACCTACATGAAAGTGAGAATAGGGGGCATAGGAATTGTACGTGGACTCTTTGGCAGCCTCAATGAGTTGGCGTTCGGATTCAGAAAGTTCTGATGGTTGTGCTACAAAGATTGTGGATTTTAGAATTAGTTCTTCCATAATATTTAGATTTTTGTTGCAAATTTAATTATTTTTCCTTACTTTTGCATCAAAATTCCAAAGAAAATACATGAAACGGACCTTTTTTTTAGTTTTTTTGCTCTCTGGAGTGCTTCTCAACGCATATTCTCAATCTATATCATGGAATAAATCATACCAAGATTATTTTGACTTGTATGACGATGTGGCCATAGAACAGATGCAAAAATATGGAATTCCTGCCAGTATTACGTTGGCTCAGGGAGTGCTCGAGTCTGGGGCAGGAAAGAGTGAACTGGCACGAAAGGGTAATAACCATTTTGGCATTAAGTGCAATGGTTGGACAGGACGACGTGTCTATCATGATGATGATGAGCTGCAAGAGTGTTTTCGTGCCTACGACAATGCTTATCAGAGTTATGTGGATCATTCCGTCTTCTTGAAAACCAGTTCACGCTATTCTAGGCTTTTTCTCTTAAAAACGACAGACTATAAAGGGTGGGCAAAGGGTTTGAAAGCATGCGGATATGCTACTAGTCCTACTTATGCCCAGCGGCTAATCAATATAATAGAGTTATATCATTTATATAAGTACGACAAAGGTGGAAGCTTCGACAAGTTCCAAGTTCAACAGATGGAACTCGGTGATTTACGCCACGTAAAAGCTTTCAATAAAAATTATTACGTCATAGCGCGCAAGGGAGATACCTTCCGTACCATCGGAGCAGACGCAAATATTCCCTATCGTCGTTTAGCCAGTTTCAATGAGCGCGATAAAGATGACACATTAGAAGAGGGCGAAATAGTATGGTTGAAAAAGAAACGTCGCAAGGCACCAAGTGAGTTTAAAAATCATCCCCATCGGGTGCAACAAGGAGAGTCAATGTACTCGATTTCCCAAAAATATGGCATACGTTTAAAGAACCTTTATAAGATGAACAATCTGTCACCAGAATATGTAATACAAGTAGGAGACCAACTGCGTATAAGATAGTTAAAAAGGTTTAAATGCCTAATAATATCATAAATATTCACTACCTTTGCAAAATTCAAGGTCGAGTTAACAAATAAATGAGAAACGATATCGCTCATTCGGGGGTTGTTGAAAGCGTTGAAGACGGTTGTGTACATGTGCGCATCGTTCAGACGTCGGCGTGTGCTGCCTGTAAGGTCGCCAGTCATTGCAATGCCTCAGAGTCGAAAGAGAAGCTTATAGACGTATTTTGTTCTAATAGTACGTCTTACAACATTGGGCAAGTTGTAACCGTAATGGCATCTCGCCAGGTGGCTACTCATGCCTTGATGTTGGGTTTCGGACTTCCCTTTTTGATACTCGTCTCAGTTCTTGTATTGGTACTAATACTGACGGGTAATGAGTTGTGGGCTGCCCTTTCTGGGCTGTTTGCCCTCTTCCCATATTACGGAGTGCTCTATTTATTACGTGACCGACTTCGAGACAAACTTTCTTTCTGGATAGAATAACATACATTAAACTTAAAACAAATAAACAAACAAGTAACTTTATGAATTTCATTTTGATTGCAGTATTAGTGTTGGGCGCTATCGGACTGATTGCAGCCCTCGTGCTGTATGTCTGCTCCAAGAAATTCGCAGTCTACGAGGACCCGCGCATTGCACAGGTTACTGAGCAGTTGCCTGGTGCCAACTGTGGCGGTTGTGGATTTGCTGGATGTGGTGGCTTAGCCGATGCTCTCGTCAAGGGAGCCGATGCTGGAAGCATTGAAGGGCTGAAGTGTCCCGTTGGCGGACAGGAAGTGATGGGCAAGGTTGCCGACCTGCTGGGTATGGCTATTGCCAACGGCGAACCAATGGTTGCCGTAGTACGTTGTAATGGAACGTGTGCTCTTCGTCCGAAGATTGCCGAGTATAATGGCTTGCGCACTTGTGCTGCCATGAACTCGTGTGGTGCTGGTGAGACGGCATGCGGCTTTGGCTGTCTGGGTTGTGGCGACTGTGTCGCTGCCTGTCAGTTCGATGCCATTCACATGAATCCAGAGACAGGTCTCCCTGAAGTCGATGAAGAGAAATGTACCTCTTGTGGTGCTTGTGTCAAGGCTTGTCCGCGTCACATCATCGAGCTCCGAAAGAAAGGGCCGAAGGGCAGGAGAGTGTTCGTTTCCTGTGTCAACAAGGACAAGGGACCCGTGGCTATGAAGGCTTGTAAGGCTGCATGTATCGGCTGTGGCAAGTGTGAGAAAGAGTGCAAGTTTGGAGCCATCACCATTGAAAACAATGTTTCATACATTGACTTCGAGAAGTGTCGCATCTGCCGTAAGTGCGTTGCTGTTTGTCCTACAAAGGCTATCCATGATGTTAATTTCCCAAC
>CAMNIA010000058.1 GCA_946540105.1 uncultured Prevotella sp.
TGGACGAAAGCGTTTTTTCTTACTCATTCTTTTCAATAATAGTCTTACCTCTTACATCTTACATCATACATCTCACTTCTTCCCTCTCACCAAGAAAGTAAAGCAGAATCCTACCAGGAAGATGACGCAGGTGCCTAGTACGATAGCCAGATAGGGGTGCAGGTGAACGCCTGGCAGGTTCCACATGTCAGCCAGACTAATCCAGCCAATAACAATGATGCCGCAGAGACAACCTGCGGCGGCAGCCATGCGGTTGATTTTCTGAGGGATGCAACCCAAGAGGAACAGTCCCAGCATGCCGCCGGAGAAGATGCTCGACAGCGTCCACCAGGCATCGATGATACTCTCAACACTCAGCATGGCGATAGCCACGAGAGCTCCTAGCATACCTACAACAACGCTGGAGATGCGCACTACGGCAAGCTCCAGGCGCTGGTGCTTCGAGTGGTGTTCAACGGCACCATGATGTACCAACTGGTCCTTCACTCTGCGCATGCCGGAGAAGAAGGGGCGCCAGTAGTCGGTGAGGAAGATGGTGGCAGCACTCGTCACCGAAGTAGACACCGTGCTCATGCCGGCAGCAAAGATACTGGCAATGAGGATGCCGCGAAGACCTACAGGCAGACCGTTGACAATGAAGTAAGGGAATACGTAGTCGGGCTTGGCAGCTATCTCGTCGGGCAGGGGAGCCACTCCTGCCTCATAATAGCTGTAGAGGGCGCTGCCTATCAGGAAGAAGAGTGCCGAGACGGGGATAAACAGATAACCGCCGAAGAGTGCCGAGAACTTCGCGTCCTTGTCGGTCTTGGCAGCGTGGTAGCGCTGTACGTAGTTCTGATCGATGCCGTAGTTCTGCAGGTTGATGAAGATGCCATAGATAAGACACACCCAGAAGGTCGATGTCGTCAGGTCGCTGGAAAAAGCTCCCAGCGAGAATTTGTTGCCTTTGGGTGCGTTGATTGCCATATCGAAAGTCTGCATAGGACCTTCCGGCATCGAGAACATCAGGATGACTAAGCACAAGAGCGCACCGCCTATCAGTATGATGCCCTGAATGGCATCTGCCCAGATGACAGCCTTCAGTCCACCCATCATGGAGTAGATGATGATGCCTATCGAAGTGCAGATGATTACCACGTGCAGGTTCCACCCCATGAGGATATACATCGGTACTGCCAACAGGTAGAGAATGCTGCCCATGCGCGCTATCTGGGTGAGCAGGTAGCATGCCGACGCATAGATGCGGGCCCAGGCGCCGAACTTCTCCTCCAGGAAGGTGTAGGCCGACACAGAACCGCTATGGCGGTAGAACGGTACGAAGTATTTTGCGGCAAAGTAGCTTGCGATGGGTATTGACAGGGAGAAGACAAAGGCATTCCAGTTGGAGGCGAAGGCCTTGCCAGGATAGCCGATGTACGAAATGCTGCTGACGTAGGTGGCAAAGATACTCATGCCTACCACCCAGCCAGGGATGCTATGGCCTGCCGACGTGAATTCCTCTGCCGAACTCCCCTTCTTGAAGAACGAACAGCCGAAGATGACAACACCCAGGGTGAAGACCAGGAATATGATAAAGTCTATCAGATGCATTTTATAAGCGGTTTGAGGTGAGAAGAGGGGAGGAGGTCAGATTACCAGTTTCCCGTTTTCGATAGGCAGCGCCTCGAGGGCTTTCTGAATCTTCTGGCGCTCAGGAGCCTCAAACTTATAGAAAGGAGAGGCTACGAAGTCGTCGTTGATGATGCCCAGCACGCTGAGGGCACACTTCAGACCCTTCAGATAGCTTGAACCATGCTTGCCAACGGTATAGATGCTTGTCGATATCTGCATGATGAGCTGCTGCAGCTTCAGCATGCGCTCAATGTCACGGCTCTTGGCAGCATCGTACATGGCGACATACAGTTCAGGGAACATGTTGGCACCGCCGTTGATACCGCCGTGACCGCCCATCAGCACACACTCGCCGGTAATCTCCTCAGGACCTACCAGCATGGCGAAGTCCTTGCGGTGTTGCATCGTGTACATCACGCTCTGGAAATAGACGGCATTGGCAGAGGAGTCCTTGAAACCTACCACTTGCTCCAGTTGGGCGATGCGCTTCACGGTGTCGGGGGCAAAGCTCACCTTGACGTGACTCGGCATGTTGTAGAGGAATACGGGTAAAGGCAACTGTGGTACCAGCTCCTCATAGAACTGTGCCAGTTCGGGCTGACCGGTTGCGAAGTAATAAGGTGGCGCACTCACCACACCGTCAGCACCGTAGTCGGCAGCCTTACGGGCAAGACGCACACTCTCTTCAATGGAAGTGTCGGTGATGCACGCCAGCAACGGCAAGCGTCCGCGGTTGATGCGGCACGACTCCTTAATCATCTGCTTACGGACATCGTACGACAGACTCTGCTCCTCGCCTGTCGTGCCCAGTACGAAGAGACCGTGTACGCCACCTGCTATGAGGTGTTCTATCAGCCGTTCCAAACTCTCTATGTCCAGTGTCTCATTGTCTTTCAACGGGGTTACCAGCGGTGGAATGATACCACTCAGCGGTTTCTTGAATGTCGTTTCCATGTTTTTACCTATTTTATTATTATTATATTTAAAGACGAATAGACCTTGGTTTTGTCATAAATGAAAAGAAAAAAGTCTTTTCTTTTGCATTTCTCTCACTTATTTCGTAATTTTGCACCCTAAATTGTAAATTGTAAATTGTCAAATAGTAAATTGATATGATGTCAGCTAACGAGATTCGCGAATCGTTTAAGAAGTTTTTTGAGTCAAAACAACACGCCATCGTGCCCTCGGCACCAATGGTTATCAAGGACGACCCGACACTGATGTTCACCAATGCGGGAATGAACCAGTGGAAAGATATCATCCTGGGTACCCGCGACCCGGAGCCGCGCCGCCGTGCCGACACACAGAAATGCCTGCGTGTCAGCGGTAAACATAACGACCTGGAAGAGGTAGGTCACGACACCTATCACCACACGATGTTTGAGATGCTGGGCAACTGGTCGTTTGGTGACTACTTCAAGGAGGGTGCCATCGACATGGCTTGGGAGTATCTGGTGGATGTCCTCAAACTGAATCCCGAAGACCTCTATGTCACGGTATTCGAGGGTTCACCCGAAGAGAATATCCCTCGTGATGACGAGGCTGCCAAGTATTGGGCTAAGCACGTCCCCGAGAGTCATATCATCAACGGCAATAAGCACGATAACTTCTGGGAGATGGGTGACACGGGTCCCTGCGGTCCTTGCTCGGAGATTCATGTCGACTCACGAACCCCTGAGCAGCGTGCTGCCAGCGGCAAGAGCGGTCGTGAACTGGTAAACCAGGACGACCCGCAGGTGATTGAAATATGGAACCTCGTCTTCATGCAGTTCAACCGCAAGGCTGACGGCTCTCTGGAGAAGCTCTCCATGAATGTCATTGACACAGGTATGGGCTTCGAGCGCCTGGTACGCATGATGCAGGGCAAGCACTCCAACTACGACACCGATGTCTTCCAGCCCATCATCAAGGCTGAGCAGGACATCACAGGTCTGAAATATACCACCTTCGAGGAAGAAACCGAGAACCCCATTGACAAGCAGCAGGACGACATCAACATAGCCATGCGTGTCTGTGCAGACCACCTGAGGGCTGTCGCCTTCTCGATAGCTGACGGACAGCTGCCCAGCAATGCAAAGGCAGGCTATGTCATTCGCCGCATCCTGCGCCGTGCCGTTCGTTATGCCTATACCTTCCTTGGACAGAAAGATGGCTTCCTCTATCAGTTGGTACCCACGCTCGTTCATGAGATGGGCGATGCCTTCCCAGAGCTGAAGGCGCAGCAGACGCTGATAACGAAAGTGATTAAGGAAGAGGAAGACTCCTTCCTGCGCACCCTCGACAAGGGTATCCAGCTGTTAGATAAAGCCATGGCCGAAATAAAAGAGAAGGCAGCAGCCAACTCTCAACTCGTCCTCGACGGTGTGCAGGCCTTCCGCCTGTTCGATACCTACGGTTTCCCCCTCGACCTGACGGAGCTTATCTGCCGTGAGAATGGCTTTACGGTTGACGAGGCACAGTTCGATGTCGAGATGCAGAAGCAGAAAGAGCGTGCCCGCAATGCTGCTGCTGTAGAAAACAGCGACTGGGTCACCGTTGCCAGCGACTTACCTACCGGCAGCGAGCAACAGTTTGTTGGCTACGACTATACCGAATACCCCTGTCACATCCTCCGCTACCGCAAGGTGACACAGAAGAAGAACGAGTTCTATGAGCTCGTCCTCGATGCCACTCCTTTCTATGGTGAGATGGGTGGTCAGGTGGGTGACCAGGGCGTGTTGGTCAGCGAAAACGAGACCATCAACATCATAGATACCAAGCGTGAGAACAACCAGAGCGTGCACATTGTCAAGCAGTTGCCAAAGGAACCTGCCGCCGAGTTTATGGCTTGCGTGGATACCGACAAGCGCGATGCCTCTGCCGCCAACCATACCGCTACCCACCTGTTGGACTATGCCCTGAAGCAGGTGTTAGGAGACCATGTAGAACAGAAAGGCTCGTATGTCAGTCCCGACACGCTGCGTTTCGACTTCTCACACTTCCAGAAAGTTACTGACGAGGAGTTGCGCCAGGTAGAGCGCATGGTCAACGCGATGATACGGCAGGACATACATATTGACGAGCATCGCGACATGCCGTTCGAAGAGGCTAAGAAGTTAGGCGCCATCGCTCTCTTTGGCGAGAAGTATGGCGACAAGGTGCGTGTGGTGCGCTTCGGACCTTCGTGTGAGTTCTGTGGTGGTATCCATGCCAGTTCGACAGGCCGTATCGGGTTCTTTAAGATACTCTCCGAGAGCAGCGTGGCTGCCGGTATCCGCCGTATCGAAGCCAAGACAGGCAAGGAGTGTGAAGACCTGATGTATGTGACGGAGGACCACCTAAAGGCCGTCAGGCAGTTGTTCAACAATGCCAAAGACTTGGAGAATGCCATCCTGAAATATATCGATGAGCACGATAGCATGAAGAAGGAGATTGAGCAGTTCCAGGCTCAAACCGTTGAGCGCACAAAGCAATACCTGCTGACAGAAATTCAACAGAAGAATGGTGTAAACATCATTACCCGTGTACTACAGATGCAGCCCGCACTGGTCAAAGACCTTGTCTTCCAACTGCGTGCGGCTGTTGAGGCGCCTTTCCTCTGCGTCATCGGCTCCACCTTCCAGGAGAAACCCATGCTCACCATCATGATGAGTGATGACATGGTGAAGAATCACGGATTGAATGCGGGACAGATGATTCGCGAGGCTGCTAAGCTCATCCAAGGTGGCGGTGGCGGTCAGCCCCACTATGCACAGGCGGGCGGTAAGGATGCCGAAGGTCTGAGTGCTGCCATCGACAAGGTTATCGAACTGGCACAGTTATGATATAGCCGTGAGAAGGTTCTGTGCAGTCATATTAACTGTGTGGGTCGCCTTGTGCTTATGGGCACAGGGCGACCCAAATAGCCTACAGCTGATGGGCGTGCCGTTGGAAGGCCCTGTTGACAGTGTTGCCCAGCGGCTGAAAGCGGCAGAGTGGCTGGAGTGGGGCGGCTCCGATGATGGCGAGGACTTCTATTTTCGTGGTAAGTTCTATGGCATCCGTGCCAAACTGATGCTTTCCGTGAAACCCGAGTCGAGGATGGTGACATCAGCATACGTCACCGTAGGACCATATAGCACCACGAAGATGCTAGAAAGCAACCTGCACTACTTCCAGCATAAACTGAGGCAGGAATACGGCGAGTTCTCGGAGCATGGCGATGCCTGGGTGATGGTGGGTGACTATGGCAGCATAAAACTGTCGGTTGTGACGAATGACAACGGCTCACGTGATATCCGCGTGCTCTATTATGTGGAGGGTGCTTACTATAAGGATGCCTTGATGATGGGATTTCACGGCGCTGTTCAGGAGGTGGTGACAGAGAATGCCGTCAGTCAGGAGCAGTTTCTGCACTTCTCACAGGACGGAAAACTGGAGAACCCTGATTTGCAGGAGCGCCAATACGACAGCTTTGGCTATCTGCGAAAAGCCCGCATGACAGAGAAGGAGGGTTATAGTGAGGTGAAATATGAATATGACAGTCTGTCGCGACTGGTGCGTAAGACAGTGACGAATCCTGTGGCAGGCATCTCGTATGTCAACGAATATACCTATAACGCCGAGAGCGAACTCCAGTCGGAGAGTCAGAAGGTCTGGCAGAATGACGAGTGTGTGCTGACTATCAATTTGCGCAACAACTACCTGACACGTGATGACCAAGGAAATTGGACAACCAACTCTTTGCAGCTCAGCTACTGGGAGAAAGGAACACAGAGTCAGCAAACGACAGTACTGCAGAAGCGCACCATCGCGTATTGGGAATAAAAACGCCGTTCAAAGATGTCATTGTTTAGAGACAAAAGTTCAAAACTGAAGGTTATCGCCTTCGATGCGGATGACACCCTGTGGGACTGCCAGTCGTGGTTCGATGAGGTAGAGCATAAATGCTGCGAACTGCTTAGCCCGTGGGCAACGGCACGTGAGGTGAGTGAGGGACTCTTTCAGACCGAGCGGAAGAACCTGTCACTGACGGGCTATGGCACCAAGGCCTTTACCCTGTCGCTGGTGGAGAATGCTGTGCGGGTGACTCATGAGCAGTTGACGGGCGATATCGTGATGAAGCTATTGATGCTGGGACAGGAACTGTTGCAGTTCCCTACGACACCGCTGCCCGAAGTGGAAACGACACTGTCGCAATTGGCAGAACAGCGTCAGTACCGCTTGGTGGTGTTTACGAAAGGGGAACTGATGGACCAAGAGGGTAAACTGCATCGCTCAGGATTGGAGCAGTATTTCTCTCATGTCGAGACGGTATCGAACAAGACCGAGCGTGAGTACCGGCAGTTGTGCGAGAATCTGGGCGTGGCACCAGAAGAGACCCTGATGGTTGGGAACTCTTTCCGCTCTGACATCGCTCCCGCATTGGCAACAGGAGCGTGGGCAGTACACATCCCTTATCATGTGGTATGGGAACTGGAGAAAAGCGAGGAGTTCGCACACGAGCGACTGCGCAAAATCAGCCATTTCGGTGAGTTGCTGGAAATCGTAGGCTGATAGCAACATACACACTAACAATCATGATATATAACAGGAAGACCTGCAACAGTGACAGACTAATGCCGTCAATGCTGCAGTAGGGGAGTGTGGCTACCCATTGTAACAGTCTGTTCATGAATGTGGTTACCGCCGAGAGTGTTGTGGCAACACAGCTGACGGCCCACGGCCACCAGCAGACAGCTAAAAGGGTGATGGCGAGATAGAGTACGGCGGTAGCCAAAGGGATAACGATATAGTTGCTTAACAGAAACCACGTGGCAAAGTAGCCAAAGTAGTAAGCTACAAGTGGGGCTGTACCAATCTGTGCAGACAGGCTGACAGTTGTCAGTCCCCACAGTTTGTTGAGCCATTGATGCCGTTGGAGAACGTGCAGCGGAATTTGACCGTAGAGTAGCGGATTTACCAAAACGATTGCCAATACTGCCGAGAACGACAACTGGAAACCAATGTCGTAGAGTGCCAAGGGATTGACAAGGAGCATGATGATCGCAATGAAAGCCAGGGTGTTGACGGACATCTTCTCGCGATAACCTAACGATAGCAGGGCATAAAGGGTAATCATCGATGCCGACCTTACCATACTGGGTGACAGTCCTGTCAGGAAGGCAAAAGCCCAGATTGCCAGTACGGTTGCAATCTGTGCGACTGTGCTGATGCGCCGCCAGCCAACCAACAGCATGATGACTCCGTAGATAATCATCAGATGCAGTCCGCTCAGTGCCAACACATGTGAGGCACCTACTTGTTGATAGACGGCTCTGATATCCTTGTCTATATGCGACTTGTCCCCCAGTGTCATCGCTGCAACAATGCCATAGGCATCATCGCTGATTCCCCATTGTCGGTAGTGCTCCAGCAACGCATGCCGCCAGAGGAGGAAGCGCAACCGTAGCCGTTCGAAGGCTGACAGTTTTTTCAGTGATACGGCAGCCCATTGCCAATGACCCTGACTGACAAAAGCTTCACCCGAAAAGGCATGACACTGCATATAGCGCCGATAGTCGAAGCGTCCGTTCTGCCACTCGTGTACCTTATTTATATATGCCCACACGCGGAGTCCGTCACCCAATGCTATTCGTTCGCTGTCTTCATCGCGTCTGATGCGCAGCTTTAGCTTCTGCCGGTTTGTTGTCAGCACGTCTGCTACTACCCAGCGCTCTTTCAGTTGAGGCTCTTCCACGACCACCACTTCCTGTTCTATGGCTTCTTCGGGCCATGTTATCTCCAACTGTTGCTGTCTTCTGGCTCCTAAGGTCAGACCTAATGCAAAAAAGCAAAACCAGATTCCTGCCGTCTGCCAGCGTGGCCAGCGGTAGAGCAGGGCAGTCAGTATGACACCGGCAGCCAATAGTGCCAGTCCCCAAATCCAGTTACTTAGGTAGCTGCTGGTTGCGATACCCACCATCAAAATGGCAGCCAGCGGAAATAGCGGTGCATGTAGTTTCACGGGCACAAAAGTACAAAGAAAGGAAGGCTCTTTGGGTGGTCGTTGAGTTAAATAATATTAAATCTTGCCTTGTGAGGTTTTATTTCCCACTTTTTGCTTTCCTCTTTTCACTTTTCTTCGTACCTTTGCAGTCCGATTATTGGGGAGAGACTTAGAATCCCCGTGAACCAACGCGGAATAGCGGTGTCTTTGGCCGGGCATTGTGGTTCGTGAGAGTGGTGGTTCAGCATAGACGTTAGACTACCCCGCGAAGAGTTAGACCTTCGCCGGTAGTGTTGTTTGTGCATAAGAGAGAATTAAAAGAAAAAATGTTTTTTAGTAGTAAATTAAAAAAGAAATGAACACTTTAAGTTACAAGACCGTTTCCGTATCGAAGGAAGCTGCTCGCGAGCAGAAGGAATGGGTGGTCATCGATGCTACCGA
>CAMNIA010000059.1 GCA_946540105.1 uncultured Prevotella sp.
AAAGCAATCGAGCGTAAGCTCAAGTTTAACAAGGACGCGTCACCTCTACTGACATTTTTTTTCATAATTAGATAGCTACTTGCAAAATATTTCGTAACTTTGCACCCGTGAAAACGAAAGATATACATATTCAGGACTACTACTATCGGTTGCCAGAAGAACGGATAGCTAAGTTTCCCATGGCCGAACGCGACCATTCTAAATTGCTTATTTATAATAAGGGTGTAGTGTCAGAGGACGTGTTTTACAATCTTCCCAACTACCTGCCCGAAGGGGCGCTGATGGTGTTTAACAACACGAAGGTGATACAGGCGCGTCTGCACTTCCGCAAAGAGACGGGGGCACTGATAGAGATCTTCCTGCTGGAACCTGCACAGCCTGCCGACTACGAACAGATGTTTCAGGCTACGGGTGCATGCTCGTGGCTCTGCATCGTGGGAAATCAGAAAAAGTGGAAGGAAGGAGCGCTGCGCCGCGAAATCACCATAGGCAATAAGCCTGTCGTGGTGACGGCAACACGCAAGGGGGTGCATGGCACCAGCCAGTGGATTGACTTCGAGTGGGACAGCCAGCAGGTGAACTTCGCCGACATCATTGACGCTATGGGTGAGCTGCCCATCCCGCCGTATCTGAACCGTGAGGCGCAGGAGAGCGACAAGACAACCTATCAGACGGTGTATTCGAAGATAAAAGGCAGCGTGGCGGCACCAACGGCAGGCCTGCACTTTACGGAACGGGTGCTTCACGACTTGGACCAGCACGGCATTGAGCGACAGGAGCTGACGCTGCATGTGGGGGCCGGCACCTTCAAACCGGTGAAGAGCGTCACCATAGGGCAACACCAGATGCACACGGAGTACGTTGCCGTCAGCATCGATATCATTACGCGACTGATGGTACACAATTGCGAGGCGATAGCGGTTGGAACTACCAGTGTGCGTACGCTGGAGAGCCTCTACTATATGGGCTTGAAGGTAATGCGCAACCCGCAAATAGCGGAGGAGGACTTGCACGTAAGCCAATGGGAACCATACGCACCGCACGGACCGCTGCCTTCAGCCCACAGTGCGCTGGCGGCACTGCTGCAATGGATGTTATACCACGATGTGACGGTACTGCACTCGTCAACGCAGATTATCATTGCCCCAGGCTACAGGTATAAGATTGTAAAAATGCTTATCACTAATTTCCATCAGCCGCAGTCGACGCTGCTCCTGCTGGTGAGTGCCTTTGTCGACGGCAGGTGGCGCAAGATATACGACTATGCGCTGAAGCACGACTTCCGCTTCTTGAGCTATGGCGACTCGTCGCTGCTGATACCCTGAAAATGAAACAATAAACTAGATGCCAAGGTCAGAAAAAAAGTCTGACGGAGGCGGGTAAAATACGAAAAAACATGCAATACGGATTTGTCAAAGTGGCTGCTGCGGTACCGGCGGTACGCGTAGCCGACGTGGAATACAACGTAGAGGAGATAGAGAAGCTGATGACGCTGGCCGACAGCCAGAATGTCGAGATTCTGTGTTTCCCCGAACTCTCACTGACGGGCTACACGTGTCAGGACCTGTTCAAGGAGCAGCTGCTGCTGAGCAAAGCCGAGGACGGACTGCTGCGGCTGTTGGAGTTCTCGCGCCAGCTGGATGTCATCACCGTGGTGGGACTGCCCGTTCAGGCTGGCGGTCTGCTGCTGAACTGTGCCGCAGTGCTGCAGGGCGGAACGCTGCTGGGCGTTGTTCCCAAGACGTATCTGCCTAACTATAACGAGTTCTACGAGAAGCGGTGGTTCGCCTCGTCGCAAGACCTCAACCCAACGGCAATCTATCTGGCAGGAACACCGCTGTGCCTTTCGGCAGAACCCAAAGTGTTTCAGACGGCTGACGGCGTGAAGTTCGGCGTGGAAATCTGTGAGGACGTGTGGGCTCCCATACCCCCCAGCAACAACCTGACAATGGCGGGGGCGGAAATCATACTGAACTGTTCTACGAGCAACGAGCTGATAGGCAAGCACAACTACCTGCGCTCGCTGCTGGCTCAGCAGAGTGCGCGCACCATGAGTGCCTACGTGTATAGCAGCTCAGGCTTCGGCGAGTCAACACAGGACGTGGTGTATGGCGGCAATGCGATGGTTTTTGAAAACGGACGACTGCTCATTGAGGGCGAACGCTTCTCGTTCCAGCCACAGCTACGGACAGCCCAGGTTGATGTGGAGCGGCTGCGCACAGAGCGCCATACCAACTCGACATTCATCAACGCACAGCGCCACGCACAAGCACAGACGGTGGCTGCCAAACCTGTGGGCGACCACCCCTTCAAGTTGGAGCGACACATTGACGCTCACCCCTTTATTCCGGCAGACGAGAAGATGGCAGAGACCTGCGAGGAGATACTGAACATACAGACCTCAGGACTCGCCAAGCGACTGCTGCATACACACTGCGAACACGTGGTCATCGGCATCAGCGGCGGACTGGACTCGACGCTGGCCTTGCTGGTCTGTGTGCGCACGTTCGACAAGCTGGGATACGACCGGAAAGGAATTGTCGGCATCACGATGCCGGGCTTCGGTACCAGCGACCGCACTCACGACAATGCCGTAACGCTGATGCAGCTGCTGGGCATCTCGCAGATGGAGGTCAGCATAGCCAAAGCCGTCAGACAGCACTTCGAGGATATAGGTCACGACGCGTCGGTTCACGATGCCACATACGAGAACTCGCAGGCACGCGAGCGCACCCAAATCCTGATGGACCTGGCCAACAAGCTCAACGCCTTGGTGGTGGGCACGGGCGACCTGTCGGAGCTGGCATTAGGGTGGGCAACGTACAATGGCGACCACATGTCGATGTATGGTGTCAACGGCGGCGTGCCGAAGACGCTCATACAGTATCTGGTGCGCTACATGGCCCGTCAGCCGCAGTTCAAGGCGGAGAAAGAGACGCTGACCGATATTGTTGACACCCCCATCTCGCCTGAGCTGACACCTGCCGACGAGAAAGGCAACATAGCACAGAAGACGGAAGACCTTGTAGGACCCTACGAGTTGCACGACTTCTTCCTCTACTACATGTTGCGCTTCGGATTCCGTCCTGCCAAGATTTACCTCATGGCGCAGCATGCCTTTGGCGAGACTTATGATGCTGCTACCATCAAGAAGTGGCTCACCACCTTCTGTCGCCGCTTCTTCTCGCAGCAGTTCAAGCGCTCCTGTCTGCCTGACGGTCCGAAGGTGGGCAGCATCTCACTGTCGCCACGTGGTGACTGGCGCATGGCGAGTGATGCCAGCAGTGCGCTGTGGCTGAAGGAGTGCGAGGAGATGTAACGATAACGAAGACGATAACGAAGACTGCCAGATGACAGACCCCATTTCGAGTGCACAGAACCCTAAGGTGAAACTGCTGCAGGAGTTACAGCAGAAGTCACAGGTGCGGCGCCAGCGCCAACGCTTCGTCGTGGAAGGACGCCGCGAGGTGGAGCGCTGTCTGGCTAACGGCTACGAGCTGGACACGGTATTCGTGTGTCAGGAGATTCTGGGTGAGGCGTGGTTGCCCAAAGGACACGAGCGCGTGGAGTATGTCACCCCGTATATATATAATAAGGTGGCTTATCGCGGAGGTACGGAGGGCATCATTGCCGAGGTGCTGATGAGCGAGCGCACGCTGACCGACCTGCAGCTGCCCGAACAGCCGCTGGTGGTCGTACTGGAGAGTGTAGAGAAGCCAGGCAATCTGGGAGCTGTGTTGCGCTCGGCCGATGCCGCCGGTGTCGATGCCGTCATCGTGTGCGACCCCTTGTGCGACCTGTATAACCCGAACCTCATCCGCTCGTCAACAGGTGCCTTCTTCAGCGTGCCTTGCGTGGCGTGCACCTCGGAGGCGTGTATCGCATTCCTGAAGGAGCGAGGCATCCAGATACTGACAGCCCAGCTGCAGGACTCCGACCTCTATTACGATGTCGACATGCGGCAGGCTACGGCAATAGTTATGGGTACCGAGGCTACAGGACTGACCGACCAGTGGCGCAAGGCTGCCGATGCACACATTCGCATACCCATGCTGGGCATCAGCGACTCGCTCAATGTCAGCGTCTCGGCTGCTGTCTTGATGTACGAGGCAGTGCGGCAGCGACGAAAAATGTAAGAAGATGAAAAGACAAATAATAACGGCTTTGATACTTGCCTGTTCGTTTATTGCAGTACAGGCATCCAATGAGAAGACTTCGTATAACGACGCATTGAACGACACCTCGCGCGTTGTCGACCTTGACGAGGTGATAGTAGTCTCACAACTGAAAGAAACGTATAAGCTACGCCAGCAACCCCTGAGCAGTACGGTACTGACACAAAGGGAAATGCGCCAGCTGCAAGTCAGAGACTTGGCTTCGATGGCTACCTATGTGCCTTCGTTCAACATGCCGCAGTACGGCTCGCGCCTCACGTCGTCAATGTATGTACGAGGCATCGGCTCGCGACTGTATGACCCTGCGGTAGGTGTCTATTATGACAACATTCCGCTGATGGGCAAGTCGGCTCTGAATCACCACTTCTACATGATAGACCGTGTGGACGTGCTGCGTGGTCCGCAGGGTACGCTCTACGGCATGAATGCCGAAGGCGGACTGGTGCGCATCTACTCGAAGAACCCGATGGACTATCAGGGTACTGACATCTCGTTGGGCATCGGCACAGGACTGACCCACCATGTTGAGGTGGCACACTATCACAGACCTTCGCAAAACTTTGCGTTCACGGCAGCAGGATTCTACAACGGACAACGCGGATTCTTTAAGAATACCGTACATGACGAGTGGAACGACAAACTGCAGGAGGCGGGCGGAAAAATGCGCTTCCTGTGGCAGGCCAACCAGCGACTGCGCTTCGACCTCACGACCGACTACCAATATACGCGCCAGAATGCTTTCCCCTACGGACTGTATGACATTGATGCCGATAACGTGGAACGCCCAGCTACGACGGATATGAATATGTACAAGCGCCAAATGCTGAACACAGGACTGAACGTCACCTATCAACACACAGGGTGGCAACTGTCGAGTGTGACTTCGTGGCAATACCTGCGTGACCACATGGAGATGGATCAAGACTATGTGCCAGGCGACTTCTTCCACTTGCAGCAGTTGCAGAAGCAACACGCACTGACGCAGGAACTGGCGCTGCGCAGCAACGGACAGCGGGTGTGGAAGTGGACCTTCGGTGCCTTCGGCGCTTACCAGTGGTTGCGGACGGAGGCTCCTGTCACCTTCGGACGTGACTTCAACGCACAGACCGCCGGACGCATTCTGGGACTCATGCCTGCTCAGGTTGCCAACATGTTCTCGGCTTGGGAAATACCCGCCTGTTATGTAGGCGAGACTTTTCATACGCCCCGCGCCAATATAGGTATTTTCCATGAGTCGACAATCACGGTGGGCAACAATTTCGACATCACACTGGGACTGCGCTATGACTACAGCCGCGTGAAGGTGGATTATGACGCTAATGGATTGCTGTCGCTGCACTTTGCTATGCAGGCATCACCCATGATGCCACGAGCCATCGACCAGACCAATACGCTGCGCGTTGCCTTACAGAGTGATGACAGCCGCTCGTTCCACCAGCTGTTGCCTAAAATAGGACTGACATGGCGATTTGACCAGCAGGGCTCTAATGCCTATGCTACGGTGTCGAAGGGCTACAGGGCCGGCGGCTACAACATCCAGATGCTCTCTAACGTCTTTGAGACGGAATTCCGCAAAAGCGGACAGAACCTGCGCACCGGTGACATCACGAAGGCTTACGACGAAACGGCACTGCAGAGCATCAACTCCGCCATCAGCTATAAGCCCGAGGAGACGTGGAACTTTGAAGTGGGCTCGCACCTGAACCTGCTGGACGGTAAACTAAAAGCCGACATCGCCTTCTTCTACATGACTATACGCAACCAGCAACTGGCAATGCTGCTGGACGGCTATAACTACGGACGCGTGATGGTGAATGCGGGCAAGAGCCACACCATAGGAATGGAACTCGCTTTTCGCGGCAGCGCCTTCGACAACCACTTCGACTGGATGGCTAACGTGAGCGCTATGGATGCTGTGTTCGACGAGTACGACACGTATAACGGCAATACCGTACCCTTCGTACCGCTGTGCAAGCTTGCCGTCGGTGCCAACTGGCATGTGGGCAAGCTGACCCTGGGTGCCAACCTGACAGGACAGGGCAAAACTTATTGGGACGAGGCGAACAGCTTTTCTCAACCCTTCTATGTGCTGCTGGGAGCACACGCCGATTATGACTTCGGACCCGTCAACGTATCGCTGTGGGGCCGCAACCTCACCAACCGACACTACAACCTGTTTGCCATCAAGAGTAGTATGACGGGCAGGAATCTGGCCTTTGCTCAACGGGGTAATCCGATTCATTTGGGAATGGATGTGAACATTCATTTCTAATGAGAAGAGACGGACGGAGTATTGCATTCTCTTGATTTTAAATATATGACTAAATATGCTTGTTTGTGTTAAAATCGTTAAATTTAACGGAATTATTTAACTAAACAGTAGGCTCGTAACGTAAAAACTTTTAACTTTGCAGACGTTATGAGAAAGTCAACTATTTGGACCATAGCGGTCATCATGGGATTCTCGTTCCTGGCGCTGCTCGCTCTTCAGTTCTCCTATGTCGAGGAGATGGTGAAAATGAAGAAGGAGCAGTTTGACGAGAGCGTGAACCGCTCGCTATACCAAGCCTCGCGTAATCTGGAGATGAACGAGACGCTGCGCTATCTGGAGAAAGATGTCAACGAAACAGAGCGCAGAGCCTTTTCGCAAGATTCGATTATCGTCGACGGACTGGGTTCCATACAACATAGCCATCAGTTTGCTGTAACAGCTGACGACGGAACCATCTACTCTTCGTTCCAGGTGAAGGCGCTGAAGATGAAACCTGCAAGCATTCCCAAGGCGACCATTCTGCGCAAGGACAAGAACAGCATCACGGAGGCGGCAAAGACAATGCAGGAAATAGTGCGTAACCGCTACATCTATCAGAAAGCACTGCTCGACGAGGTGGTTTACAACATTCTCTATACCGCAAGTGACAAACCGCTGAAGGAACGCATCAACTTCCGCATGCTGGATCAGGACATTCGTGCTGAGCTGATGAACAACGGCATCAATATCCCGTATCACTTCACCGTCTCGACTACCGACGGACGCGAGGTCTACCGCTGTCCTGACTACGAGGAAGAAGGCAAGGAGTACACCTATACGCAGGTGCTGTTCCGCAACGACCCCCAGTCTAAAATGGGCGTTGTGAGAATCCACTTCCCACAGATGAACTCCTACATCTTCTCGAGTGTCAGATTCATGATTCCCAGCATCATCTTCACCATCGTGCTGCTCATCACCTTCCTGTTTACTATTGTGGTGATATTCCGGCAGAAACGCTATACAGAGATAAAGAACGACTTCATCAACAACATGACGCACGAGCTGAAGACGCCTATTGCCAGCATCTCTCTCGCTGCACAGATGATGAACGACAAGACGGTGCCTAAGACAGAGCAGATGACTCACCACCTGAGTGGCGTCATCCTGGACGAGTCGAAGCGCCTGCGATTCCTGGTGGAGAAGGTGCTGCAGATGTCTATGTTCGACAAGAAGAGCGTTGTCTTTAAGAAGAAAGAGCTCGACTTGAACGAGATGGTGGAGCAGATAGCACAGACGTTTACTCTCCGCGTGGAGCATACCGGCGGTAAGATTTATACGGAGATAGAAGCCGTTGACTCAGCAATCTATGTCGATGAGGTGCACTTCCAGAATGCCATCACCAACCTGATGGACAACGCCGTGAAGTATCGCAAGCCTGACGAACCGCTGGATATCTACATCCGCACATGGAACGATCAGGATAAGTTGTATCTCTGCATCCGTGATACGGGTTTGGGTATCAAGAAGGAGAACCTGAAGAAGATTTTCGACAAGTTCTACAGGGTGCATACCGGCAACAAGCACGACGTGAAGGGATTCGGACTGGGTCTGGCTTACGTGAAGAAGGTTGTTGACCTGCATCAGGGTGAAATCAAAGCCGAGAGTGAAGTGGGGAAGGGTACGAAGTTTACCATCGCGCTACCTATACTCAAGGAAGACTGACCAAAAAAGAAATAGAGAGAAAAATAGAAATAATTGTTACATTTAAAACGTATTAGGTTATGGACGAAAAACTGAAAATTCTTCTTTGTGAAGACGACGAGAACCTCGGAATGCTGTTGCGCGAGTATTTAGCTGCCAAGGGGTATATGGCCGAGTTGTGCCCTGACGGTGAGGCAGGCTATAAGGCTTTTCTGAAGACGAAGTTCGACATCTGTGTGCTGGATGTGATGATGCCAAAGAAGGATGGCTTCACGCTGGCACAGGAAATTCGTCAGGCTAATGCCGAAATCCCCATCATCTTCCTGACGGCGAAGACGCTGAAGGAGGACATCCTGGAGGGATTCAAGATTGGTGCCGACGACTACATCACCAAGCCTTTCTCTATGGAGGAGCTGGTATTCCGCGTAGAGGCTATCTTGCGCCGTGTGCGTGGCAAGAAGAACAAGGAGAGTTCTGTTTATCGCATCGGCAACTTCACCTTCGACACACAGAAGCAGTTGCTTGTCATTGGTGACAAGCAGACGAAGCTGACAACCAAGGAGAACGAACTTCTGGCTCTGCTCTGCTCGCATTCCAACGAGATTCTGCAGCGTGACTTTGCGCTGAAGACTATCTGGATTGATGACAACTACTTCAATGCACGCTCGATGGATGTCTATATCACCAAGCTGCGCAAACACCTGAAAGATGACCCGCAGATTGAGATTATCAACATTCACGGCAAAGGATATAAGCTCATCACGCCAGAAGAGGAGTAACACAAAGCCGAACGCTTTGCTGACGGATAGGGTGCACTTGATTTTATT
>CAMNIA010000060.1 GCA_946540105.1 uncultured Prevotella sp.
GATTGATCGAGCCGACTCGCGTGAAGAAATCCGCTTACCAGTCTTTTTTGTTTGCCTTCTTCTCTACCTTCTTCTCTATGTCATCGGGTAGCAAGGGGAAGAAGTCGAATCCGGTGATACGCTCTACCTCGTCAATGGAGTTGTAGTAGAGGGCTTTCTTCTTTTCTCCGCCGTTGTTTCTTACAATGATGCCCAGTGCCTTCGGTTTTCCATTCAGGCACAGCACTACTTTGAAGAATGCCTCGGGCACCACCACGCGGTTGGCACCTATTGTCTCATGTTGCTTGTTGAGCAGTATGGGTCCGCAAACGATATACACATCACCGTATCTTCGGGCCCAGCGGCGGCAGTCAGCCTCGACGCTGTTCCACAGTCCGCTGTTCAGCTTCGAATCCTGCGGACACATGTTGGTCAGCAGGTTCGACTGTCGCATAGCCTCTTCGTCCCACTTGTTGTCGCCGGCAGGACACATGTGTCCGTGCGACCATCCGCTCTTCCTGTAGTCGGCACGCGTAGCGCGAGGTTCCGGCACTTCGTCATCCTCCAGGTACCCGCCCATCCGCTTAACAGTGCCTTCGGTATGTTCCTTCGTCAGGTGCCACGCCACCCAGTTGGGCAAACGTGTCTCCTTATTATATGACACGGTATATCCTTTGCGCTCCAGTATCTGTTCTCCTGCAATGGCAGCAGGTCGCTCTACGCCTTCGGGCACCACTACCCTCGCCTGCTGCCTTTGTGCGCACGACATCAGGGAGACGAGCACCATTGCCATCAGTAGCTTTGTCTTCTTCATGTGTTGTTATCAGCCAAGTAACTTCGTTTCTTTTTCTAATAATTGTCGGAACAAGAAAGACACTCCATGTTGGGTGTGGAGTGTCCTTCTTATCTTAAAATGTTTTCGCTCTAAAGAGGCAGGGCTTACAGATTGAGGCTCTTCTTGATAGCGGCAATCTTCTCATCGGCAGCCTTCATGCAGCGCTCGTAGCAGCCGGCGCACTTGAAGGTAGGATCTTTCACCTCGGTATAGAACTTAATCTTAGGCTCCGTGCCTGAAGGACGAACAGAAACCTTGGTGCCATCCTCGCAGAACCACTGCAGCACGTTAGACGTTGCCGGCATGTTAAGCTTCTCGACACGGCCGTCGGCATACTTAGCCTCCAGTGTCTGGTAGTCTTTCCACAGACAAATCTTCGAGCCACCCAGCTCCGTTGGCGGGTTGTTGCGGAAGTCGGTCATCATCTGCTTGATCTCGTCGGCACCAGACTTACCTGGGCGTACAACGTTGATGGTCACCTCCTTCGAGAAGCCATACTCAGCGTAGATGTCCATCAGCAGGTCATACAGTGTCTTTCCGTTGTCACGAGCCCATGCAGCAATCTCACAAATCAGACAGATAGATGCGGGGGAGTCCTTATCCCTTACTTTGTCGTACGGCAGGAATCCGAACGACTCCTCGCCACCGCCGATGTACTTCTTCTTGCCCTCGTTGACGCGAATCTCGTTGGCAATCCACTTGAAGCCAGTGTAGCAGTCCATGTACTCGACATTGTTCTTCTTAGCAATCTCGGCAATGACCTCGGTGGTCACGATGGTCTTCACCAGGAACTCGTTGCCCTTGAGCTGACCGAGCTTCTTCTTGTTGGCGATGATGTACCACGAGAACATCATGCAGGTCTGGTTACCATTCAGAATCTCCCACTCGCCCTTGCTGTTGCGGCATACGATGGCGAGACGGTCGGCATCGGGGTCGCTGGCAATAACGAGGTCGGCATTGAGCTTTGTGCCGAGCTTCATACCCAGCGTCATAGCCTCAGCATTCTCAGGGTTGGGGCTGACAACTGTCGGGAAGTTGCCGTCAATCACCATCTGCTCAGGTACTACGTGGATGTTCTGGAAGCCCCATGAGCGCAGTGCCATAGGAATGATGACGCGGCCTGTTCCGTGCATGGGAGAATAAACGATGTTGAGGTCTTTCTGGCGCAGGATGACATCCTGGTCGACCATTGCCTCTTTGACAGCCTGGATATAGTCCCAGTCCATCTCACCACCGATGGGGATGATGAGGTCTTTGTTGGCAGTCCACTTCACATCATCAATCTTCACCTTGTTTACCTCGTCAATGATGCCTTTGTCGTGGGGTGTCAGCACCTGTGCGCCATCGTCCCAGTAAGCCTTGTAGCCGTTGTACTCGCGGGGGTTGTGACTGGCGGTGACATTGACACCTGCCTGGCAGCCCAGCTGACGGATGGCGAACGAAATCTCAGGTGTGGGGCGCAGGCTCTCGAAGAGATAGACCTTGATGCCGTTGGCTGAGAAGATGTCGGCAACCGACTCGGCGAACATGCGTCCGTTATTGCGGCAGTCGTGACCAACCACCACCGAGCACTGCTTGCCGGGGAAAGCCTTCAGGATGTAGTTGGCAAAGCCTTGTGTTGCCATGCCCACGATGTACTTGTTCATACGGTTTGTACCGGCACCCATGATGCCACGCAGACCACCCGTACCGAACTCCAGATCCTGATAGAAAGCATCAACCAGCGCCGACTTGTCCTCGGCGTCCAACATTGCCTGTACTTCCTTACGTGTCTCTTCGTCAAACGCGGGAGACAACCATTCTTTTGCACGTGCCTCGCACTGAGCAATAAGCTGTGTGTTATTGTCCATAATTTAAATTTAGAGTTAATTAGATTAGTATCATATTTCTGCAAAGATAAGCAATTCTCTCGGTAATTGCATCACCGAGGGTGCTTTTTTTACTTTTTTTATTATTTTGGCTGCTATGGTCGCCGTCAGAAGACGGCTGTTAAGAATGCAACTCCAGTACGAAACGCGTGCCTTTGACAAAGTCGGGGGCTATCTCGAGGTCGCCGTTCATCTTCAGTGCCATCTGCTTGCAGGTAGGCAGTCCGAGGCCGTCGCCCTTCGTAAGGTCGCGAACCTCGCGGAAAGCCTTGAAGACATCGTCGCGTTTCTCTTCATCAATAAACGAGCCGGTGTTTGACACCAGGAACTGATGAGAATGGGCGCCGCGCTTCTTGTACTCGAGCGTAATGGTACCGCCTTCCGGAGTGTACTCAGCGGCATTGTTCAACAGGTGCAGCAGAATGTGGGAGACATACGGCTGATAGATGTCGACACTCATCTTGGGGGCGTTGACCGTCAGCGTAACGTCGTTGGCTACCTTGCCGCGAATCTGTTCCATCAGCTCTTCGCAGAACGGGTGGACAAGGGTCTCTTCAAACTGGAGTTCCTCGGTCGAGTTCTCGAGCGCCGAAAGCGTCTGTATGTGCTGGGAGAAGTCGAGGAGCGCCTTGACTTCAGGTTTCGTCTTGTCCAGCTTCTGCAGCGAGGGGTCCAGTTGGGCAGAGATGTTACTGATAAACTTCGCCTTCAGTGCATTGTTGTCATTAGCCAATTGTATCGTCTTCTTCTGCTTACGCGTCAGCAAGATGAATCGCATCAAGATTACAGCACCAACAACCAAAGCGACAGCCAGTGCAGCAGCCAGGACGCACAGTCCGACAATCATTGCCGAACGCATGGTGAGCGAGCTGTCCTTCTCACTGATGGCAGCCTCGTTGTCGGCAATCTGCTTCTTCAGTGCGCCAATCTCGTCGGCATGTTTCATGGCATCGGCAGAGTCTTTCCATGCAACATATTTCTTATAGGTCTGTGCCAACAGGGAGGCATTGCCCGACTTGCGGCTGTTGTCAATCAGCGTCTGATAGACCTTTTCAACCTTGTCATACTCGCCCGAAGAAGTCAACTTCGATGCCATCTGTTCGAAGACCTGGTTCCCCTTGGCGGTCTGTCCCTGGTTGTAGTAACAGATAGCCTTGTGGTAAAGGGCGTCGTTGACCAGACTCTCGTCGCCCGACTGCTGGGCATAACGCTCCATTACGGCAACGTGATCCAAAGCACTCTGCGGACGGTGGATGCGTGTGAACATCGTCATGCGGTGCTTGCTGACCAGATAGTGGGCAGAGGCTTTAGCCTTGTCGTCAGCATCCTTCTCGTTAATGGCTTTGTCAGCCACATTTAGCACTTCGAAGGCTTCAGGATAGGAGTTTTCCTTGCAGTAAAGGTCGGCGGCCAGTGTGATACACTCGATGCCCTTTGTCATCTGACCTTTAGCGAAGTAGTCTTCGAAAGCCCGCACGTAAAGTGAGCGAGCGGTAATGGGGTGGCTTTTGCTGAACTCCTCTTCGGCACGCTGTTGCAGTTCACTCTTATTTGCATCTTGGGCTAAGGCACACTGGCAGCAGAGCACGGAGAAAAACAGAATTATAAAATACTTTTTCATATACGTATAAAAAATCTTGTTCTTTATTGTCGTATCAGTAGTACACATGTTTCGAAATGCAAAAGTACGCATTTATTTGGTTAACGCCAAATTTTTTTACCGTTCTTTTGCAAGAAACTTCAAGTTAGACTTTTCTGATGTCGGTATCAGAGGAAAAGACTGCCTATCTGATAGAACAATGCGGACACAATCCAAGCTAACACCGTGGTATAGACGGCAGCAAAGAAAGCCCAGCGCCACGAACCGCTTTCATGACGTATGGCAACTATCGTAGCCAGACAGGGGAAATAGATGAGCACAAAGAGCAGGAAGCTGTAAGCCACCAGCGGTGTGAAGTTATAATTGCCATTATACAAGACGCCTATGGTAGAAGCAACAATCTCCTTGGCACCAATGCCTGCCAGCAGACTGACATCAAGGCGCCAGTCGAAGCCCTGCGCCAGGAACAGCGGTTCGATGACTTTTCCCAGCTGTCCGATGAAGCTTTCTTCCAAAGAAGGAGCCACGCCCATTGTACCAAAATAGCCCAGCGCCCACACGACAATGGAAGCCACAAGGATGATGCCACCCATCTTTTTCAGATACTGCTTGCCTTTCTCCCATGTATGGCGGAAGATGGCTTTCGCCGTTGGGAACCGATAGGGAGGCAGCTCCATGACAAACGGGGTGTCCTCGCCGCGAATCACCCATTGGCTTAGCACGCGTGCCATAAGTACCGACAGGAGGATGCCCACGAAATAGAGCGAAATCATAATCAGACTCTGATACTCTACTGCAAAGAAGGCTCCCGTTATCATTATATAAACAGGAAGACGGGCTGAGCACGACATCATGGGAAGAACCAGCATGGTGATGAGTCGTGCGCGACGGCTCTCAATAGTGCGCGTAGCCATAACCGCCGGCACATTGCAGCCAAAACCCATAATGAGCGGTATGAACGACTTGCCATGCAGTCCCATTCCGTGCATCAGTTTATCCATGATAAAGGCGGCTCGCGCCATATAGCCGGAGTCCTCCATAAACGAGATGAAGGTGTACAGAATCAGTATCTGCGGCAAGAAGACGATGACGGCTCCCACACCGCCAATGACACCATCAACCAGCATCGCCTTCAGCGGTCCGTCAGCCATCGTGCTGCTGATGTTTTCACCTAGCCACTCGACACCCATCTCTATCCAGTCCATTGGATACTGACCTAAGGCAAACGTCACTTCGAACATCAAGAATAGCAAAGCGAAAAAGATGGGAAAGCCGAGCCACCTGTTCGTAATCAGCGCATCCAGCAAGTGCGTAATGCGATAAGTGTCTTCCTTATCTCCCATCTCATAACCGGCCTCATGCAGTGCACCACGAACAAAGCCGTACTTGGCATCCATGATGACCGTCTCAGCATCTTCACCTGCTTCTTCCTTGACACGCTGAGAAGCCGTATTTACAGCTTTCTTAATATCTTCATATTCAGGAAGTTCGCGCGCTACGCTCTCGGCTTCCTTATCACCCTCCAGCAGCTTGATGGCAAGCCAACGGGTTGAGTATTTCAGCCGCAACAACTCGTTGCCTTTCAGGTACTGCTGTACGTTTGCAATACCATCTTCTATCTCATGTCCGTGATTGATGTGCTGGTGGCGATAGAAGGAGTCGTGACCTTCACGATTCTCGAAGACATGTACCACCTCCGACAACAAAGCTTCCAGACCCATACCCGACTTAAATGAAGTGGGAACCATAGGCATTCCAAACAGGGCACTCAGTTTCTGAATGTCCAGACTGTCGCCCCGATGTTCCAGTTCATCGAACATGTTCAAAGCACAAACCACACGCAGGTGCATGTCCATCAGCTGGGTAGTGAGATAAAGATTGCGCTCCAGGTTGCTTGCATCAATGACGTTGACAACCACATCGGGGGTATCCTCGACGAGTTGCTTTCTGACATACAACTCTTCAGGACTATAGGCAGAGAGTGAATAAGTGCCTGGCAGGTCTATCAACCGAATGTAATATCCCCTAAAGTAGGTATGTCCTTCCTTGGCATCGACGGTCACTCCGCTGTAATTCCCCACCCGTTCGTGGGCTCCGGAAGCGAAGTTGAAAAGCGATGTCTTGCCGCAGTTGGGGTTTCCGACGAGCGCTACGGTAAGCTTCAAGCGTCCTTTAGAACCGACTTCAGACGGTGAGCCATCATTCCCGTCGGCTGTCGTATGACCGAAGGCATATGTGTCTTGTCTGCTGTTTGCGTTGTCATTCTCGCTAACGGGCTCTACCTCTATCATTTCCGCTTCCTGGCGGCGCAGACTGACTTCGTAGCCCATCACCTTGTATTTCACAGGGTCTTGCAAAGGTGCATTGAGCAGCACCTGCACCTGTTGACCTTTAACAAAACCCATTTCGAGAATTCGCTTTCTGAATCCTCCGTGTCCTTTGACATTGACAATAATCGCTTGACGACCTGTATGTAGTTCTGAGAGTTTCATCGTATCTGTTGTGTTTCAGACTACAAAGGTACAAAAAAACTTTGAATTACGAGAAATAAAAAAAAGAAATACCTAAAAATAGGGATGCCGTAAGGGGGATGTTATAAGGGGGGAATGCTATAAAGGCTGAACAAAGCGCATCTCATGCAGTATGCGCTGTTGGCGGCGCAGCATATAGCTGCTGGGGGAAGCCGAATTCATGCGCCGCGGGTTCGGCAGCGAGACAGCTATCAAGGCACACTGCGCCTTCGACAGCTCCTTGGCGGTAGTATTGAAGTGATAGGCTGCTACAGCATCGGCGCCGTAAATGCCGTCGCCCATCTCTATGGAGTTAAGATAGACCTCCATGATGCGTTGTTTTGACCAACACAACTCTATCATAACGGTAAAATACACTTCAAGACCTTTGCGCAGCCAAGAACGACCTGGCCACAGGAAGACATTCTTTGCTGTCTGCTGACTGATGGTGGAGGCGCCGTGCTTGGTCTTCTCCGGATGTTTGATGTTGCGCATGGCAGCCTTCTCTATCGCTTTGTAGTCAAAGCCGTGGTGCTCCAAAAAGCGCGCATCTTCTGATGCCATCACTGCCAGGGGTAATGATGGCGACATCTCGTCGAGCGACACCCAGTGGTGGTGCAGCGTCAACGGCTTGTCGGCTGCCGACTGCTCAGCCAGTCGGATAAACATCAGGGGGGTAAACCAAACGGGAACCCACCGCAACACCACAACAGAAAGGATAGTGGAAGCAAAAAATGCTACCACTATCCACATCAGTGTTTTCTTAATGAGCGTAAGAATGCGTTGCACTCTTCTTCTTAGCTAATTCAATACTTATTGAGCCTGGTTCTGAGCCTCCTTAATCATCTTCTCAGAAGCATACATGTAGACCTCCACGCGACGGTTCTGAGCCTGACCTGCTGCAGTAGAGTTGTCGGCAACGGGGTTCTGCTCGCCGAAGCCCTTCACCTCCTTAATCTGTGAGGCAGGAACGGTGAGTCCCATCAGATAAGATGATACAGAGGTGGCACGGTCCAGTGACAGAGCCTGGTTCTTGGCAGCACTCTCGGCAGCTGAAGAGCCTTTCCATCCGGTGTTGTCAGTATATCCCTGAATAGAGACATCACAGTCGCTGTTGTTCTTCAGAACAGAAGCAAACTTAGCCAACGAAGTCTTTGCGCTGGCAGAGAGCTCTGCCTTTCCTGTCTGGAACAGAATGCCTGAGTCGAACGTCACCTTGACAGCCTCCAGACCATTAGCATCGGTAACGGTCTCTACCTGAGCTGTTTTCTGCATGGCCTGCTGTGTCTCTTTCTTGGCTTTGTCCATGCGGTTTCCAATAATTGCACCAGCACCAGCACCCACAGCACCACCAATGGCAGCACCAATGGCTGTATTACCTGCTATGGCACCAATAATGCCACCAAGTACGGCTCCACCGCCAGCGCCTATGCCAGCACCCTTCTGCGTATTGTTACAAGCGAACAGCATTCCTACGCAGAGCAACAATGAAATGATTTTTGTCTTCATACTTTTTTATTTTAATATGTGAAACTTGTCAATTCTGGTGCAAATTTAGCAAATTATTATCAAATATCAGTTGTCAATTCTCAATTATTTATTACCTTTGCAGCAAAATTTAAGAAAAAGACTAGAAATAATGGCAAAAGAATTAAAAGATTTAACGAAAAGGGCTGACAATTACAGTCAGTGGTATAACGACCTTGTGGTAAAAGCTGACTTGGCAGAACAGAGTGCCGTACGTGGATGTATGGTCATCAAGCCTTACGGCTATGCCATCTGGGAGAAGATGCAGCAGCAACTGGACAAGATGTTCAAGGCTGAGGATGTGCAGAACGCTTACTTCCCCCTGCTCATTCCCAAGTCATTCATGAGTCGCGAGGCTGAACATGTGGAGGGATTCGCCAAGGAGGCTGCCGTGGTGACCCACTACCGTCTGAAGGCTCAGGACGGTGGCGTGGTGGTTGACCCTGCCGCCAAGCTGGAAGAAGAATTGATTATACGCCCCACCTCTGAGACCATCATCTGGAATACCTATAAAAACTGGATTCAGTCGTGGCGTGACCTGCCACTGAAGTGTAACCAGTGGTGTAATGTGATGCGCTGGGAGATGCGCACCCGTCCTTTCCTGCGTACCTCAGAATTCTTGTGGC
>CAMNIA010000061.1 GCA_946540105.1 uncultured Prevotella sp.
GACCGGCAATCCCGGGGGCGATGTCGCCGGTGTAATTGTTCTCGATAGTAAAACCGTCGGTACGGGCATCCAGATAGATGCAGAAACCGCGGTCGTTGGTAGCATAGGGGGCAGGGTAGGGACGTGAGACCTTGTTGCCGCTAATCACGGAACCTGGCTGGTTGCTGAGTGTGTAGATGCCGCCGGCATCGTAGAGCTGGCGGGCATAGTCGTAAATATTGTTGCCGATGATGCGGTTGTTCTTCATGCCCGTGTCGAGTGGTGTCCATCCCCAGCCGACGCAGATGCCGCTGTAGTTGGTGTGTGTTACGACGTTTCTGGATATGAGGCAGTCACGTACATAACCCAAGGCGATAGCTACGGCTCCCCAGTCTTCATTGGCAGTGTTGTTTATGAAGTTTCCCATGAAAAACATTCGCTGGCAGCGCTCCGCCAAGTCGGTGTAAGGGCGGTGTACCTCGCGAGGACTCTCGGCAAAGGAACCTCCCATGATGGCTGTGCCGCCAATGTTGTCGAAGCGGCAGTCGAACACATCGCAGTCGCTGATGTTATCGACAAAGTCAAGAGCAGTAGCAGCCAGGTTTTGGAATGTCACCGAGAAGAATTTTACGTGGTGGGCATTGCGCACGGTGACAGCACTGACGGGGCGCTCTATCCACGCCTGGTTCTCGAGATCCTTATCCCAGGGTAAACCTGGGTTTTCTTTCAGCTTATAGGCATCAATGAGCGGGAAGCCGCCTTGCAGGGTGACGTGTCCCTTGTGGAGCGGACGGTTCCAGCAAGTCTGCTCAATGGTTATCCCCTCGAACCGCACATGGTTGGCACCGTCGACGACAATGAGTTGCTCGATGCCGTCGCGCTGCTCCGTCGTGCGCAGCAGGAAAGAGCTGTTGCCCTTCTCGCCACCGATGACGGGTTGTGGCCAGGGGTGCTCAAACTCCAACCGGCTCTCGGGTTCCATGAAAGAGACAACGGTCTTGTCGCCTTGAACCTGCATGTCCTTGACGCGCAGAATGGCGATGGCCCAGCGCTGGTGAACCACCATCTCGAGAGGTGTTTTCTTCAAGAGAAAATCTTGAAGCACGTTGTCGGGAGGGGTGGGAATGGTGATGGTGCGGTCGGTGGTGTTGAAATCAATTATGCGCTCCATACTTTTCTGCGAAAGGCCTTGACCTTGCTTGATAACAGGCCACAGCTGCGTATGCTTTTGCCGGACATCGCCGCAGATGACACTTTTTGCGAAGCCCCGAATGATGAGCGGCGACTCCTTGGTGCCGCTGTCCTCAGGGCGCAGGAACAACGGCTCTTGCATGTAGTAACGACCAGTATCGACGTGGATGGTGATACCTCCTTCGCAGCGTGGGTCGTTGGTGCGGCGCCATTCGCGTGCCTGCCGCAACGCATCGTGCAGACTTCCACCCGAAGTGACGAAAATATCTCCGGCACGGCAGTAAATAACAACGAAAAGTAGTAGTGCGGTTAGTATCTTGTTCATCGGTAATACTCTGTTATAATAAATAGACGCGGTATGTGCCGGTTTGTCATCATTTTATAGTAGTGACAAAACAGCGAACTCTTCGTCTTTATGTTATCAAGTATTGAGTAGACTATGAAGATGAACATGAAGCAGTGGGTGGCTGATGTCATCCGTCAGAAAGAGGTTACGGCAGTGCCCGTGATGACCCATCCAGGTATCGAGATGAATAACCATACTGTCCGTGAGGCAGTGAGCGATGGTCGCGTACACTATGAGGCTGTGATGACGCTGGTCAAGAAGTATCCCAGTGCGGCAGCGTGTACCATCATGGATCTGACGACGGAGGCCGAGGCTTTTGGCGCAGAGATTACCTTCAGCGACATTGCCGTACCAGCTGTCAGCAGCCGACTGCTACCTGATGTCGACTCCATCTACCGGCTTCAAGTGCCGTCGTTGTCGGCAGCGCGCATCCCGCAATATCTGAAAGCCAATCTGCTGGCAGCCCGAGAACTGAACGACCGTCCGCTGCTCGCAGGATGTATCGGTCCTTTCTCACTGGCAGGACGCCTCTATGACATGTCCGAAATTATGGTGCTGATTTATGAGCATCCCGATGCTGCCCATACCTTGTTGGAGAAGTGTACTGAATTTATTGAAAAATACTGTCTGGCACTGCGTGAAACAGGAGCCAACGGTGTCATGATGGCAGAACCTGCTGCAGGGTTGATGTCTAACGATGACTGTAAAGAGTTTTCGTCGAAATACGTGAAGAGAATAGTAGACCGCGTCCAGAATGAGAACTTTATAGTCGTACTGCATAATTGCGGAAATACGGGACATTGTACCGAGGCAATGGCTGTGACTGGTGCTGCTGCCTTCCATTTCGGTAACAAATGCAAGATGGAAGAAGTCATCAAAGACGTTCCACCAACGGCGCTGGCTATGGGAAATATCGATCCTGTCAGTGTTTTTAAGGATGGATCAACCGAACTGATGCGCCAGACTGTGGCAGATTTGCTGGAGAAGATGCGTCCTTATCCCAACTTTGTGCTTTCAAGTGGTTGTGATACCCCACCGCATACGCCATCGGCTAATGTCGACGCTTTTTTTGAGGCGTTGCAAGCGTTTAACAAGAAATGACCGAGAAAACGCTGACATATGCCGACCTGCAGATAACCCTTGCCGACATCTATGAGCAAATGGGCTATCGGGATGTGACACCTAACACCGCAACGCAGCAGGAAACACAAGCTGTTGTTGAAGAAGTAAGTCCTTGGCTGCGTCCTCAATTCTGCTATCTGGTAGTTCCTGAACAGCCAGATTTTGATATGGGTAAAATTATTCTTCGTCAGCTGCGAGGCTCTGAGGCCTACGCCCTTTTTGTCTGCACCAGTGGCGTGGAGTATGAGGCTTATCAGCAGCGGTTGAAAGATGAGGGCGATATGGTAAGAGTCTTTATTGCTGACGCTTTAGGTAGTGTGATTGCCGAACATTGCGCTGACAGGATGGAAGAGACGTTACAGGAAAGTATTGACAAACTGGGTTGGCACCATACCAACCGCTTCTCACCAGGCTACTGCGGTTGGCACGTGTCACAACAGCAACGTCTCTTTCCGCTATTTGGCGGTCACACTTGCGGCATAACACTCACCGACTCGTCGCTCATGGTTCCTATCAAGTCGGTAAGTGGCATCATCGGTATAGGTGAAAAAGTCCGCAAGTTAGATTATACCTGCGGACTCTGCGACTTTAAACAGTGTTATAAGCGGAAGCTGAAGAAACAGCAGTAGTCTTACGCTTAGTGAGCTAAAGTTTACCTAATAACTGCTTGGCAACAGTGACGGCAGAATTGGCGTTGTCACTATAGCCGTCAGCACCTATCTCGTCGGCAAAGCCTTGGGTGACAGGGGCACCGCCAACCATCACTTTTACCTGATTGCGAATGCCAGCCTTCTCAAGTGCATCAATGACTTCTTTCATGTAGCCCATCGTGGTAGTGAGCAGGGCACTCATGCACAGGATGTCGGGTTGGTTCTTCTTAATCTCTTCTATAAAAGTGTCAGCCGATACATCGATACCGATGTTTACGACTTCAAACCCACAGCCTTCTAACATCGAGGCTACAAGGTTCTTGCCGATGTCGTGAAGGTCGCCCTTCACAGTTCCGATGAGCACTTTTCCCAACGAACTGTTCTGCTGACCAACCATCAGCGGCTTGAGTATTTCCAGACCAGCCTTCATGGCACGCCCGGCCATCAGAAGTTGCGGTACGAAAGCCTTACCGTCTTGAAAGCGCTGACCAACCTCACTCATTGCACGAATCATTTCGTTGTTGATGATGTCCTGAGGCTGCTGTCCTGACTCAACGGCAGCTTTTGTCGCAAGGGCGCAGTCACTGGATTTGCCGGCAACAATGGCATCGAAGATAGAGCGTCCTGCTTCTTGTGAGACAGGTGCGGTATCGGTTGATGGCTTCCTCGCCGTTGTGGGTAATGCATGCTCTTCCTGTTCAGAAAGGGTGGTGCTTGAATTGTGGTCAGGCTTTGGCTCACGGGGTGACAGGAAACATGCAGGAGCGGGTTCGGCCAATTGGGTCAAGACGGCCATGTGCTGGTAGGTGGTTCCGCAGCATCCACCAACAATATTTACGATACGTTCGTTGAAGAACGGCCACATCTCACGCTGAAACATCTGAGGCGTAGTGGGATAGTGGTTATGCTCGTCAGGCAGACCGGCATTGGGGAAGACGATGATGCGGTGAGCTGTCTCTGCCGCCAGACGGCGTGTTAACGACAAAACCATCTGGATGTCAGGACTACAGTTAAGTCCTACGGCAAAGATGTCTTCTGTCGGCAGTTGCTTGATGAAGTCAATAACGTTCTGTCCTATCATGTTGAAGCCCTCAGGTGTGCGGACAGTGCAGCTGATGAGCAAGGGTACGTTATGTCCAAAGCGCTTCATGGCACGTTGACAAGCTTCCATGCCAGCACGGGCATTCTCAACGTCAAAGACAGTCTCGAGAATAAGCCCGTCAACACCACCTTCTAACAGTCCTTCGGCTTGTTCTTGGTAGATGTCGCACAGTTCTTCGTAGCTGACGTTTGCCCCTTCCATGGAGATGGTTTCACGGGTGGGTCCCATTCCACCAAAGACATAGCGCGGCTTCTCAGGGTTCGTCAGCGTGAAGGCATCAGCCAGCTGTCGAGCCAATCGGGCGGCTTCCTGATTGATGTGCCGTGCCTCTTGCTCCAGACCCAATGCCTTTAGCGAGATGCTTTGCGCATTAAAGGTATTGGTGGTGATGATATCGGAACCGGCAGCAAGGAACTGGCGGTAGATTTCTTGGATGACCTCGGGGCGTTCGATGCACAGATATTCATTACTTCCCCGTGTGTTGGTAAGGTGCAGTGCCTGAATGCTCGTACCCATCGCACCATCGAAGATGAGAATCCTTTGTTTTGCCACCTCTTCGAGGGTGGGCTTCTGGACGTTAAAAGTCAAAGGACTGGCGGCATGTGTTGTCGAGCTGGCGGTAGTGGCGTGGTCATGGTCAATGCCACACGGACACTTGCCAGCGCCTTCTATCTTCGCTATGATGGCAGCAACCTCGCGGTCGGCGTCGTCAATGGCAGAATCGCTACCAACAGCAGACGCAGGATAGAGGTTGCGAGCATGACGAAAGTCTTCGACGATTTTTAAGGCTTCCTCTACCTCATGCTCGTTATGAAAATCCATCTCCAGATGTACGCCATCGCCACCGATGTTGTCAAGCAAAGGTCGTAGTTCGTCAAGGGTTACCCAGCTGGCCAAGATGCTCTTGCCGCCAGATAGAATTCGCTTGTACAAGTCATACCATTTGGGGCTGCCACCCTGTGGCTCGCCAACACCAGGAGTCCACTGGATAGCATTCAACTCCTTGATTTCGAGCAAGGCAGGAAGATGGTGCATGGCACCTACGCCATCCAGATGATAGAGTGTATAGTCAATTTTCTGGCATTGTTCACGGATGAAAGGCTGTACGAAGCGGCGGTAGTCATCGACGCTAATCATTGTAGACAGGTCGCACTGCAACTTCGACATCTTGCCGGGAGCCCAGCTGGAGAAGTAACAGAATGCCATCTCGTCTCCCTCACGAATGATATCGTAAAGTTCGTCAAACACCTTGAAATAGATATCGTTGATTTGTTGCATCTGATGTTCCAACACTTCAGGCTGCATCACTGTGTCCAGCAATACCTTGTCAGTCCCCTTGATGGCTGCCAGTACGTCGAGACCTTCCATCAGGTCAGGCATACCGACGTAGTAGTGCCCTTGTGCCTTCTGCTTGCAGGCTCGTAGCAACTCCTTGTGTAGCAGGTAGTTCGGGTGTTGTGGGTCGAACTTGATATCGTCTGTGTAGTTGGGGTCGGGGTGAATCCAGATGGTGTCTTCTCCACCTTCGAATACGCCACCCAAGATGGCAGCCAGCGAGCCAGGTCCCAGTTGGGTGTTGGCTACAGGTAGCATATCTGCCTTCAGACAGGAGTGAGCAACATACCAGTCCAGGTATTCGGCACGCCATTGAGGGTCGAACCATCGCTGGTTCAAGTCCTTGTAAGGTTTGGGTTCAGGAATGTCGGCATGAGGCTTTACACCCTCTTGGAAGTGCTCCCACATGGTGAGAACAATACCTTTGTGGTTCCACCAATCAATAAAATGTTGCTTAGTCTCCTCAAGATTCTGTTTCCAGGTGTTCATACGTGTAAATATTATATAATGTAAGACTAATAAGTTTTTGTTTTGTCCTCAATGTGTCAATAGCTGTACGCTAAACGAGCATCAGTGATGACATGATATAGTCGCTGACAAAAAGTCCGCGTCGCGTCAGTCGTAACTGCTGGTCGTGTAGAGTCAGGAGCCCATCGGCGAGAAACCGTTGAGCTTCTTTCAAGCAATACCGTCGATGTTTATCTGCCAGTTCGCCAAGATTCAATCCGTCACTTGTTCTTAGCGCTGTAGTGATACGGTCATTGTAGTGTGTGTCGTCATCCGTCAGCTCATGTTCAGAAGGAAGCTCGTCACATTCTATGCTCGTTATGTATTGCTGAAGGTCACTGACGTTCCAGCTGCGTATTCTTCCAACGTAACTGTGTGCTGCAGCTCCTAAACCGATGTATGTAACGTCGTTCCAATAACTACTGTTGTGCTGTGAGCGATAGCCAGACCGTGCGAAGTTGGATATTTCGTAGTGCTCATAGCCAGCAGCGGTCAATTTGTCAATCAGCAACTCATACATCTGTCGCTCCAGTTCCTCGTCGGGCATCTTTAATCTCTCATCTTTCATCTTTAATCTCTCAGAGAGAACCGTCCCTTCTTCCACCATCAGGCAGTAGGCAGAGATGTGTTCAATCTGAAGTGCTAAGACCGTGTCGATGTCCCTTTCCCAATCGACCAAAGTTTCATTGGGGAAACCATACATCAGGTCAATGCTGATGTTGTGGATGCCGGCATCACGCAACCTCTTGACGGCCTCAGGCACTTGATAAGCCGTATGACGACGGTGCAGGAAACGCAAGCGTTCGTCGCTAAATGTCTGTGCGCCCATTGAGATACGGTTAACAGGTAATGTTTTTAAAAGCGTACAAAACTCTTCCGATATGTCATCAGGGTTACATTCTATGGTAATCTCAGTTGGGATTGGAGCATATACCTTATATATAGTATCAAACAGTTGTCTCAGTTGTCCAGCGTTCAGTTGACTGGGAGTGCCGCCACCGAGATAGATGGTGGTGACAGTTTCCAGCGATGGTCGCATCTGCATTTCGTGGCACACTGCATCTACATACCGCTGTTGCCACTCCTTGTTGGTAGTAGAGTAGAAGCCGCAGTAGATGCAGCGACTTTTGCAGAATGGAATGTGTATATACAGTCCTGCCATGATGCGTTTTCCTTGCTAAGCGACGACAAAATTACTAATAAAATTTAATATTTGAAAGCAATCGTAGGTTTTTCGGTCGAAAATGTCTACCTTTAGCGTCGCTTAACGAAAAATGAACCTAAAAACAATATTATTATGAAAATTTATCAAACTAACGAGATTAAAAACATCGCACTCATTGGCAGTGCGGGTAGCGGCAAGACGACTCTTGCCGAAGCAATGGTTTATGAAGCAGGCATCACCAAACGTCGTGGTACCGTAGAGGGAAAGAACACCATGAGCGACTACTTCCCTGTTGAACAGGAATACGGCTATTCGGTGTTCTCTACTGTTTTTCATGTAGAGTGGAACAACAAAAAGCTGAACATCATTGACTGCCCGGGCTCCGACGACTTCGTAGGTGGCTCAATCACCGCAATGAACGTGACCGACCAAGCTGTCATTCTGGTTAATGGTCAGTATGGTCCTGAGGTGGGTACGATGAATGCTTTCCGCAATACAGAGAAACTGAAGAAACCCGTTATTTTCCTGATTAACCAGTTGGATCGCGACAATTGCGACTTTGACCAGATTCTGGCTCAGCTGAAGGAAGTCTATGGTAACAATTGCGTTCCTGTACAGTATCCTATCGCAACTGGTGCAGGTTTCAATAGCGTCATCGATGTGCTCTTGATGAAGAAATATTCGTGGAAGCCTGAGGGAGGTGCTCCTATTATTGAGGATATTCCTGCCGACCAGTTGGAGAAGGCCAAGGAGTGGAAGGCCGCTTTGGTAGAGGCTGCTGCTGCCGGTGATGACACGCTGATGGAGAAATTCTTCGAGAGCGAGGACCTGAGCGAAGATGAGATGCGTGAAGGTATCCGCAAAGGCTTGGTGACACGTTCTATCTATCCCGTTTTCTGTGTTTGCGCAGGCAAGGACATGGGTGTTCGCCGTCTGATGGAGTTCTTGGGCAATGTGGTACCTTTCGTCAGTGAGATGCCTGTTGTCAAGAATGCTGCTGGCAAAGAAGTTCCTGCAGATGCCAGCGCCCCCACATCTCTGTATTTCTTCAAGACAGGTGTTGAGCCCCACATCGGTGAGGTTCAGTATTTCAAGGTGATGAGCGGTGTCGTAAAGAGTGGCGACGACCTTACCAATGCTGACCGCGGCTCAAAGGAGCGCATGGGAACGCTGTATGCTTGTGCTGGTGCTAACCGTATCCAGGTTGACGAACTACGCGCTGGTGATATCGGTTGTACCGTTAAGTTGAAGGATGTCAAGACAGGCAATACGCTGAATGCCAAGGATGTCGACAATAAGTTCGACTTCATCAAATATCCTAACTCTAAGTTCTCTCGTGCCATCAAGGCTGTCAACGAGGCTGAGAC